>PWFE01000141.1 GCA_003554115.1 Haloferacaceae archaeon
CCTCGTAGCGTTCGCGCGTTTCGGGCGTCACACTCGCAGTGACCTGATCGAGTGCATCCTCGAAGTGATCCATCGTCACCCGGACGTTGCCGACCGATTCGGCGACTTCCTCGCGGGTGACACTGCCGATGAACTCACGGCTGGCAGCCATCGATGCCTCGCGGCAGACCGCTTCGATATCCGCGCCGACGTAGCCCTCCGTGCGGCGGGCCAGTTTGTCGAGATCAACGTCGTCGGCCAGCGGTTTCTGTCCGGTGTGGACCTCGAAGATCTTCCGGCGGGCCTCCTCGTCGGGCACCGGCACATGGACGTGTCGGTCCAGTCGACCGGGCCGCAGGAGTGCCGAATCGATCAGATCTGGGCGGTTCGAAGTGGCGATCACCACGACATCCTCTAAGGATTCGAGCCCGTCGAGCTCGGTCAACAACTGGCTGACCATCCGTTCGCCGACACCCGAATCCGTGCTCTGAGAGCCGCGTTCGGCGGCAATCGAGTCGATCTCGTCGAAGAACACCACCGTCGGGGCGTTCTCGCGGGCTTTGCTGAACACTTCGCGGACGCCCTTCTCGGATTCGCCCACGAACTTGTTGAGCAGTTCGGGGCCTTTGATCGAGATGAAGTTCGATTCAGCCTCGTTGGCGACCGCCTTCGCCAGGAGGGTCTTGCCGGTCCCCGGTGGACCGTACAGCATGACACCTTTTGCGGCAGCCATATCGAGTTCCTCAAAGACCTCGGGGTATTCGAGTGGCCACTGGATCGTCTCGCGGAGCCGCTCTTTAGTGTCTTCGAGGCCACCGACGTCTTCCCAGGTGACATCGGGCACTTCGACGAACACCTCACGCAGCGCGGAGGGTTCGATTCCTTTTAAGGCCGATTTGAGATCCGACTCCAAGACTTCGATTGATTCGAGCACCTCGGCGTCGATCTCATCGCTTTCGAGATCGAGCCGTGGGCGAATCCGGCGCAGGGCGTGCATTGCAGCCTCTTTGGCGAGACTTTCGAGATCAGCCCCGACAAAGCCGTGGGTGTTTTCGGCGTACACCTCAAGGTCGATCCCCTCGGCCAGCGGCATGTTGCGGGTATGAACCTGCAAGATCTCTTTGCGGCCATCTCTGTCTGGGACACCGACTTCGATCTCGCGGTCGAACCGGCCACCGCGGCGCAGGGCGGGATCGATGGCGTCGACGCGGTTGGTCGCACCGATGACGACGACCTCGCCGCGCTCTTCGAGCCCGTCCATCAGCGAGAGCAGTTGGGCGACGACACGTCGTTCGACGTCGCCGCCGGCCTCTTCGCGTTTCGGCGCGATGGAGTCCAACTCGTCCATGAAGATGATCGCGGGAGCCTCCTCAGAGGCCTCTTCGAAGATATCACGGAGTTGTTCTTCGCTTTCGCCGTAGTATTTCGACATGATCTCAGGCCCAGAGAGCGTGTGGAACGAGGCGTCGATCTCGTTGGCGACCGCCTTAGCGATCAGCGTCTTGCCAGTTCCCGGTGGGCCGTGCAGGAGCACACCCTTCGGTGGCTCGATACCGAGCCGTTTGAACAGCTCTGGGTGTCTCATCGGTAGCTCGATCATCTCCCGTACTTGTTCGAGCTCCTCGTCGAGCCCACCGATATCCTCGTAGGCGATGTCAGGCGAGCTACCGGGCGTACCCGCCCCAGTGCCACTGGGTGCCTCGCGGATCTGCTCGGCTGGTTTCTCAGAGATTTTGACCTCTGTCGAGTCAGTAACAACGACCGTTCCTTTCGGCGAGGTCGACGCGATCTTCAGCGGCACGGCTTGGGACTGTCCGCCCATGAAGCCGAAGCCCAGTGGCAACTGGACGTTCTGGCCCGCAGTAACGGGCTGGCCGCCAAGCTCACGGCGGATCAGCGAATCGATATTCCCGCGAATACCGAGTCGCTGGGGCAACGCAATCGTGATCGACTCTGCCGGGTTGACCTCGGCCTTTTCGATCGTTACTTTATCGTCGATACCAACGCCTGCCTCTTGGCGGAGTCGACCGTCGATGCGGACGATTCCGGTTCCGTCGTCTTCAGGGTAGCCGGGCCACACCCGGGCGATGGCGGTGCCGTCGTCGCTGTCTAGTCGGACGAAATCCCCGCCGCTGAGTTCGAGTTCGTCGGCAGCGAGTCGGTCGACCGCCGCAAGACGTCGGCCGGCGTCCTTCTGTTTGAGAGGTTTGACTGTGAGTTTCATTTGTCCACCGTGATCGTGAGTACGCCGTTATTGGTTGTAACATCTGGGTCCGATCCAGGAAGTTCGAACTCGGCCTCGCTGAGCCGGTCGCCGTGGTCGATGACGACAATCGCTGTCGAGCCGACGACATCCACATCGACGTGCGCGTCATCGACCGGAAGGTCGACGGCGAGCACCGCGTGATCGTCGTACTCGTAGCGTCGCACGAAGCGGTCGTCATGACCGGCGGTCTGTGTATAATTCATATGACTAACCCTCAGTTAGCCATCTAAATATATAAATCTTTCGTACACTAATCGCATTACAGCGCCGGGTCACCAAAATTCGGTTGTATTGCGGTCCACACTCTGTCTTCGAACAAAGAGTGTACTCACTCCCGGAATGTATGTTTGGTTGAACGGTCCCGCGATTTATGACTGCCAGCCGCCCACATACTGTATGCAAACCGTCGACCACCACGGCCGGTCGACAGCCTACCGCTATCGTGATGTGAGCGAGTCAGGTGGTCCTGGACTCTGCTGTATTCACGGCAGCGGCGGCTCACATGCCGTCTGGGAGGGCCAATTCGAGTTAGCCAACCGTGCGCCTGTCGCTGCGGTCGATCTCAGCGGCCACGGCGAAAGTGAGGATATTGATGCCGATCCGGGCTACGAGACGCTCGCCGGCTACGCCGAAGACGTCGTTGCAGTCGCCGAAGCCACAGACTGCCGGGTGTTGGTGGGCCACTCGCTTGGCGGTGCGGTCGCGCTCAGTGTGGCACTCGATGACGACATCTCGCTTGCGGGGCTTGTGTTGACCGCCACGGGCGCGCGGCTGGCTGTGCTCTCTGATCTGATCGATCTGCTTGTGACGGACTTTGAGCAGGCGCTTTCCTTCCTCCACGGCCCCGACCGCCTGTTTCACGATCCAGACCCCGAGATACTCGAACGCTCACGAACGCTGTTCGCTGAGACGGGCCAAGCAGTCACCGTTCGGGATTTCAAAACAGCCAATCGATTCGATGAGCGCGGTCGACTGGGCGAGATCGAGCTGCCGGCAACTGCCATCGTCGGCGAGCACGACCGACTAACACCGTTGCGGTACCATCGTCATTTTACCGCCGAAATGGACTGTTCGCTGCTCCGAATCGAAAACGCCGCTCACCTCTTGATGCTCGAACAGCCAGCCGTGTTCAACAGTGCTGTCGAGATGTTTCTCGACCGACTCGAAGCCGACTACTAACGATTGTCCGGATCGAGATCAAGGCCCGATTCGATATGGCTGTGTTCTGCCGCCGGAAACGCGCCGGATTCGACGGCCTCGCAGTAGGCCTCGACAGCGTTGGTCATCTCCGTTTTCACGTCGCCGAACTGTGTGGCAAATGGCGGGACGTGCTCTGAGAGTCCCATAATATCTGTTCCGACGAGTACTTGACCGTCGCAGTCGACGCCGGCACCGATCCCAATCGTCGGAATATCGAGTGCGTCGGTCACCCGGCTGGCGACGTTCGCCGGCACATGTTCGAGCACAAGCGCGAACGCGCCGGCGGCTTCGTGCTCACGGGCGAGGCGAAGAATCTCTTCGGCGGCTTCGGTTGTCGTTCCCTGTCGACTGTAGCCGCCGAGTTGGTTGACGTGCTGGGGTGTCAGTCCCAGGTGGGCCATCACGGGAATGCCGAGTTGTGTGATCCGTTTGGTGATCTCGACTGTGTGTGGGCCGCTTTCGAGTTTGACGGCGTCTGCACCAGCCTCCTTGAGCATCTCACCGGCGTTTCTGATCGTCTCGCGTTCGTCGACGCCGACCGAGAGAAACGGCATATCGGCGACGACCAGCGCGTCGTCGACACCACGGGCGACCGCTGCAGTCCGGCTTTTAATCTCCTCAAGTGTCACCGGGAGGGTGTCATCGTAGCCCAGCACGGTTGTTCCCATACTGTCGCCGACGAGGATTATGTCGACACCACAGTCGTCGATGATCCGGGCAGTCAGCGCGTCGTAGGCAGTCAGCATCGTGATGGGCTCATCGCGCGCACGAAGCCCACGGGTTGTAGTCATATCCACACAGTGGGCATCGAGGCGATAAAACGGTTCGATACGCCACAGCGACGACGCAATCAGTCCGAATCGTCACACATTAACAGTCGTACGGAGAGGTACAGCCGTGGCTGATCTCGTCGAAACAACCGATCCAGATGGCGTCGACTTCGGCTGGGTGATGCAGATGACGTTCGTCATCACCATTCTGGTGGGCGCGCCAATCGTTGCCGGCCTCTCGATTTTAATCGAGCTGCCGACCTGGGGCTCGCGGGTGAGTTTTGCGATCCGTGTCGGCGCGCCGATTTGGTTTCTAACCGCGGTAGGTACGTTTCTGTACGCGAAGTACAAACTGGATGCTGAGGAGAACGACGAAACCGAATAGTCGACCGAGTGCGCGGTTAGGCGGTCTCTACTTCGGGTAGTAACTGACTACTCAGTAGATAGGCACTACTCAACAAACCGGAAGTCGACGCCAGCGCGTTCGGCAGTCGTCCCATCTCGTGGCGAATCACCAATAAATAGCGCGTCGGCTGGCTTGACACCAAGGTTCGAGACGGTCTCCAACAGCGGCTCTGGATGTGGTTTTTGTGTGGCGACCGAATCCCGTCCGATGATGATCTCGACTGCGTCAGCAAGCCCATGGGTTTCGAGGGCGATTCGGCAGGCCGCTTCACAGTTGAGCGAACAGACGCCGACCGGCACTGATCGATTGAGTAGTTCGTCGGCCAACGCGAGTCGACTCGACTCACGCGCGCCGCGTCGTTCGTGCCGGCTGATCGCTGCTTCGACCTCGTCAGTGAGTCCGTGCACTGGGGCGTTTTCGAGCAGGCCCCACAGGTCCTTTCCGGCTGCCGCGATCCCTACTGAGTCGTAGACGTCAATCACGTCCGTAGCGACGGCAGCCCAGTCGACATCGAGGTGGACGACTGTTCCATCCAGGTCGTAGACGACGCCTGCATACGAGTGGTCCATACCCATGTGTTGGCAGGCAGGCTCAAATCGCTGTCGACGGCCGAGCTATGCGATTCAAAGCTCGCCGAGCCCACCGAACAAAAGCCGAACACCGATAATCATCAACAGGCCGAGCACAGCCCACCGGCGGGTTTGAGTGCTTACCCGACTCCGGAGTCGACTGCCGACCGAGACGCCGGCGACCGTCGGAACCGCTGCCAGCACTGAGACGCCAAACACGACAAGAGAGGGATACAGCCCCAACAGACTGGCCGCACCGACGCGAATCCCGTTGATACCGACGAACACCATCGCCACCACACCGACAAACAGGCTGTGCGTCAGCTCGCGGCTCCGAAGATAGGCGACGAGCTGGACGCCGACGTTGGTCGCTCCAAAGACGAGCCCCGACACCGAACCGATAGCGACCATCGCGGAGGTCGTTTCGAGCCGTGGACCGCCGAGTCCGACCGCGGGTAGCTCGACTGCCTGCTGTTGGCTGGCGACGAACGCGAACGTGAGCACACCGAGGCCGACCCGGAGCGGAGCCTCCGGCAGCACGTCGAGCACCACCATCCCCAGGACGGTCCCAACGAGCGCCGAAACCACAAGTGGACCAAATCGGCGGCCACAGCTGCGGAGTTCGCTCGCAGAGAGTTCGCTGACCAGCCTGAGGTTGGCGGCCAAAATCGGGACGACCATGACAACGACCGCGACCGCAGGCGAAATGACCGTCGCGAGTGCCATCGTGCCGACGACCGCGAACCCAAACCCAGCCAGCCCGTTGACTATGCCGGCAAGAAACGTGATTCCGGCCAACAACACGAGCAGCTCCATCGAAACAACAACCATCAGATATGTAGATGAGATTGACAAGCGAATATAAAAGCCGCCCTGTAATGCGCCGGCGACACACCGTCGAAACCATCTCAGAGGCCACTGATGCCGACCGCAACCACTACGCCAGCACCGAGCCACCATCGCCAGCGCGTCGGCGGCTGCCGCCGACACGAGCGATGGCGTCGACCGCGAGCAATCAGTACGCCCTCACGAACAAACAGCCCACCAAGGCCAGCCAGCCCGAGCGCGGTACAGACGGTTCGGGCGTCGAAGCTAGCTGGTCCAAAAAACAGTGACTGACCAACGACCCAGACCACGAGGCTGCCACAGACGGCCATCGGCACGCCGACTCCGAGATCACGGTACCGGCTGTATACCGCACCGAGGCCGACGAGGACGAGCAGCCCGATAAAGACGGCCGAATCAGCCACGTTACCGACGACTGGGCTGTATCCTAGACGCGTCGTCGAAAGCAACAGGCCACAGAGGGCGACAATCCAGACGCCGAGCAGATGGCCTGCCTCGCGGTCGTCGTAGGTGAGGTCCACACATCGTATCGAGCGACTGTGGGTCTAAAACTCCGGATAGATAGGATTTAGGACCAGTCTACTCCCAGAACGGATACAGCGCGTCGCCGCCACTGTCGACCACCCGCTCGCCATCAAGCACAAGCGCGCCAGTCTCGGTATCGGCCGGTGGCTCGACACACTCGCCGATGACGGCGGCATCGATACCTGCGTCCGTGAGTCGCTGTTTTGCAGTGTCGACTGAGTCGGCGGGCACTGTCGCAAGCAGCGCGCCGGAGCCAAACGTCCGTAGTGGGTCGATCCCCATCGCCGCACAGACGGTCTCGGTTTCCGGGCGGATTGGGACCAACTCGCGGTCGACCGCGAAATCGACGCCGGCGGCCGCGGCCATCTCGATAATACCGGTGTAGACGCCGCCTTCGGTGGGGTCGTGCATTGCGGTCGCCACCTCACGGAGCGCCTGAGAGTCCGGTAGGACACTGATTTCCTCGAAGAACGCTGCGGCACACTCGATTGTCCCCTCGTCGACGCCCGCTTGGCGGAGCTCCTCGACGAAATCCGTCGCAATAATCCCAGTCGCCTCGATGGCCGCGCCCTTGGTCAACAGCAGTTTGTCGCCCGGCTCGGCTCCGCCGGTCGAGAGATGGTGGTTAGTCCGTCCGAAAGCGGTCAGGCTCAACAGCGGCCGCGAGAGTGCTGGGACGTACTCGGTGTGGCCACCGACGATACTCACGCCGAGTTCGTCGGCCGCCGCGTCGAGCTGGCCGGTTAGCGTTTCGAGGACCGCTGGGTCATCGTCGGGCAGAAAAATTACGTTCGTCAGAAATTCAGGGTCCGCGCCCGCGGCCGCGATGTCGTTACAGGCGACGTGGACGCCGAGCGTGCCAGCGGCTTCGGCCGCCAGTGAGATTGGATCGGAGCTAACAACCAGTGTTTCGTCGCCGAGATCGATCGCAGCAGCATCCTCGCCGTAGGCTGCTCCGGTCAGCACCGCGGGGTTCGACGCGCCAGTCTGGCTGAGAACGGTCGCAAGCGTCTCGGCATCCAGCTTTCCGATCATCTACCTCAAACTGAGATGTCGTTGTTTTTGTACCTACCGAGTACGGTTGCGCCGATGGGTTTTGAGAGCTATTCGTCGACAAGCTCGATTTCCAGTTCGTCTTCAAGCGCGCGAATCAGCGAGCCTCCAACCCCCGCGCGGGAGGCTCGTCCCTGTTCGACCGCCTCATACTCGTCTTCGTCGACACCGAGCGTCTCAGCGAGTTCTTCAATTGTCAGGCCAGCGGCTTGGCGGGCGGTTTCGACCCGTTCGTCATAGTTAGTCACCAGATACGGCAGTCGGTCTCGTTCGTAGTTGGTGCCTTCTTTCTCCCAGTGAGTCGAATCACCTTTGCTGGCGTCGTATATTTTGGCCTGCTTCTGTGCGGCGCGTTTTTTCCGGTTGACCGGTCGACTGGTCGAACTGGAGCTGCTGGACGACTGCGAGCCACGAGAGCGGCTTGCGTCCTTTCGACTGTCGTCGTGCGGCGAGCAGTCCGGACACACCAGCAGTTTTGCGCCCGCGACGTTGGCCTTGCTGAGTCTGTTTGAGGCGTTGCCACAGAGTTCGCAGGCATCGCCGTCGCCACCACCACCGCCGCTACCCGTCGAGTATTTCGCCATACTCGTACGTTGGACCGTGGGGTGTTTAATCTTCACCGCCTGCAGGCGGCGTTTGCTCTCGGCGGCGAGTGACACCCCGATGGGTCGACAGTGCAGCCGCTTTCGTATTTGCTTCGGTAGAATTGTGCGTGGGTGCTGTCGTAGAGACAACACCGAGCATCGTTTTTGGTGGTTGAATCCACCCGTACGATGCGTGGGACCGGATTTGAACCGGCGGACCTCTACAGGACAGCGCCCTCAACGCTGCGCCGTTGGCCTGGCTTGGCTACCCACGCTCGTCGTGTGTTTTGTACGCTTTCGCGTACTCATCTATTCCCCTGCCCCCATTAAAAGCCCTTCTTTTTGCGGCTCGCCATGGCTGGGTTTGCCACAGTCGACTCGGTGCCGCCTGTCGGTTTTCGACGGTGCTCCCTGTGAGCTGTATCGGATGTAGACCGCCGAGTGGTTCACGATCCGACGGTCGACAAATAAACGATTTTCACAGTTGGAGACCAACAGTCAGTGTATGCAATTAGTCTCGAAACAACGGGTGCCACTGTTAACAGCCGTGTTGAGTATCGTCTCGCTGGGGTTGGTGTTTAGTGCGGTTGGTGGAGCTGTCCCCGAGTGGGCACTGCCGAGAAACGAGACGCTGATCGCACTCGTTCCACATCTCAACGTCGTGTTCAGTGTCGGCGCGATCCTCGCCATTGTTGGTGGTTGGCGAGCAATTCAACAGGGCGACGTTGAGCGTCATCGCAACCGAATGTTGGTTGCGTTCGGACTGTTCGCGGCGTTTCTCGTTTTCTATCTGTACCGAGTGGCACTGGAGGGCCCACAGGCGTTCGAGGGCCCCGAGACGATCAGACAGTTCGTCTACATTCCGACGTTAGCGATTCACATCCTACTGGCGGTTATCTGTGTTCCGCTGCTGTTTTATGTGCTGCTGATAGCGGTTAGTCGCCCAGTCGAAGAGATCTACCGCAGTCGACATCGGAGCGTCGGCCAGATTGCCGCCGCCCTCTGGCTGATCTCGTTCAGCCTTGGTATTGTTGTTTATGCGATGTTATACGTTCTCTACTAGCTGGTAGAGACTGCATAACAGCTGGTCAGTGGTTTGGCTGTTGGGCTGCATCGTCTTCATACACGTACTTCATAAACAGCGCAAAGAACACCGGCGACAAAAGCGCTGCCGCGAAAATGCCACCGACAATGAGCAGTAACGACTCGTCCGACCCCGGCTCTTCGTCGACTGCTTCGTCGGTGTCTGTCTCTTCATCAGACGGGTCGATCGTCTCATCGACCACATCACCGACGGCGACTGCCCCGAGCATACCGAGTGCTTCGTGAGGCGTACAGATGTACCGAAAGATCTCACCGTCGTCGTCTGCTTCGAACGTATGTTCGAAGGTGTAGCCCGCCTCGGCGGTGCGCTCGCTCTCGAAGACACCGTCTTCGTCGACGACATTGTGCTCGCCACCCTCGCCGGTCCACTCCCAGACGACTGTCGTTCCGGGGTCGATCTGTACGGCTGCTGGCTCGAAATACAGACCCTGATCGCCTTCTCCAACTGAGATTTCGACGGTGTCTTCGCCGCTGTAGTCAACGGTTCCGTCGTAGTTCGGGACGTCATCGAACCAGCCGTCGTACGGATCGTCCTGTGCGGCTGCGGGTGTGGCAACTGCAGCAGTCGCTGCGATCCCGAGGCTCCCACGGAGGAGCGTCCGGCGATTACAGTTCGGTGTTTCGATATCCATACCAAGGGCTATGAGTCACGGAAAATAAGTGCCACTGAAACGGATCGACTGAGTCTGTTAGTCGTCGGCTGCAAACGGCCCCGCAGCGTCGATGACGGGCCGGTCGACCGCTCGGTCGGTCGACTCGCCGTCGATATCATAGGGGTACTCACCGGTTACACAGCCCAGACAGAGATCCTGTCGGTCGGAATCGAGAGTCTCAGCAATGGCATCAATCGACAGATACGCGAGGCTGTCTGCACCGATTTCGTCGCGGATCTCCTCGACTGTTTTATCAGCAGCAATAAGCTCTTCACGGGTTGCCATGTTGATCCCCATATAACACGGTGCGAGAATCTGTGGCGAGCCAACACGCATGTGAACCTCCTTTGCGCCTGCATCGTTCAAGAGTTCGATCAACTGATTCGAGGTCGTCCCCCGAACAATCGAATCATCGATGATGGTGACGGTTTTGCCCTCAATCGTGCTTTTGATCGGGTTGAGCTTCAGGCGCACAGCGCGTTCGCGTTCGTCTTGGGTTGGCATGATGAACGTCCGGCCGACGTAGCGGTTTTTCATCAGCCCCTCGGCGAACTCGACGCCGGGGTCGTCTTCGTCTCGCGGTTCGCCGTCGGCAGTCGTCTGCGTTGCAGCCTCCGCATAGCCGGAGGCGAACGCCCGCCCCGAGTCGGGAACTGGCAAGACGACATCAGTCTCGATGCCACTTTCTTCCCACAGTTTCTCTCCGAGTGTTCGCCGAACGTCGTACACCAGACTCTCGTCGATCACCGAATCCGGGCGCGCAAAGTAGACGTGTTCGAAAAAGCAGTGGGCGGTGTGTTCGTTGTCGACGAGTTGGTAGGAATCGTAGCCTGTGCCGTCGGGATTAAGAACGATGAGTTCGCCCGGCCGCACGTCCCGAACGAGTTCGCCATCGAGAGTATCGATAGCTGCCGACTCGGAGGTCAGCATATAGCCGTCGTCGAGTTTGCCGATACACAACGGACGGTTGCCCTGTGGGTCTCGAACGCCGATGACGGTGTCGTCGTGCATAATTGTCAGCGAGTATGAGCCATGGATTCGCTGCATCGTGTGTTTGACCGCCCGGATGAGGTCTTCTTCCAGAAGGTTGCGGGCAATGTCGTGGGCGATCACTTCGGTGTCGCCATCCGATGTAAAGGCATGACCCAATCCGGCGAGTTGCTCGCGGATCTCATCGGCATTCACGAGATTACCGTTGTGCGACAGCCCCAGCGAGCCGGATTTAAACGAGACTGAAAACGGTTGGGCACAGCAGGTTCCAATCGAGCCCTCTGTTGGGTACCGGACGTGGCCGATTCCGTTCGGGCCGTTGAGGTTGTCGAGGTCGGTTTTGTCGAACACATCTCCGACGAGTCCCATCTCGACGTGGCTGTGTTGTTGAAAGCCGTCGTGGGTGACAATACCCGCGGACTCTTGGCCTCGGTGTTGAAGTGCGTACAGTGAGTAGTACAGCGGTCGTGCGACAGGGCGATCGGTTAGTGCAATCCCGACGACGCCACATTTTTCGGTTGGTCCGTCGACGGGTTGACGGTGCGAATCCCGGCCGTGTTCCATACCACTGGTAGAACAGTCGATGGCTAAAAACCCCGTGTTTGTGCTGTCCTCGTGTGTACTGGCGTCTTGAATATGCACGTCTGTGCATACTCGACGGAAGATTCGGCTGTTGCTTGCTAATGGACGTCGATGTCGACCGCCTCTCTCAGGACACGGTGTGGGCTGGATGCGTACGCCACAGTGGCCACAACTGTCGTGATCTCGGCTGCGTTGACACTCTGGGAAGGTGTGTATCGTCGAACGGTGATCGGGACGAGATCGACCCGAGAGAAGAATTTATTCGCCAGCTTTCGACTGCCACTCGTAGTCGCGTCGTTTCGCCGATTTGCCGAAGCCGCACGACGAGCAGACTTTTTTCCGGGAGTGATAGGATTTCTCGCCACAGCGTCGACATTTGACGTGTGTCGTTTTGTTCTTCTTGCCCTGCGTTGGGGTTCCTGATCCGGTCATACAGTTATCGAGACGACGTTATCGCCGCGTATAATGGTTGTGTCTTCGACCGACTCGACGGTCAACTCATCGAAGCTATCGATCTCATCGCCCGCGTGCGGAGCGTCAAGCACCACATTCATGTGTTGATCATAGCCCGCAAGCGTCCCGACATAGGCGGTTCCGTCCTTTAGGGCGACAGTTACGGTCTCATCCAGAGACGCCTCAAGAACATCGAGGGGTCGTCCACTCATACGGTCACAGCCTCTGGTTTCGGTAATAAACGTACCGGAACACCACGACACACCCACACTGACCGAACAGTTGGTCCGGCCTCGGCGGGCGAAATCACGAAAACCCATGCAGTTTTTAACACCACACGTCCAACGCCCTCGTACCAACGAACCCGCGGGAAACTGTCGACGCACAGTACACAGCGGACGTCGACACAGCGGGGCCAGACCGACGCAGACAACGCCGGGGCGTTTGGCCCCCAGATGCGGGCAGGATTTGATACATATGGAAATCGAAATCGCAACAATTGGCGGCTACGAGGAGGTTGGACGGCAGATGACGGCCGTTCGCGCAGGCGATGATGTCGTCGTCTTCGATATGGGTCTGAACCTCTCGCAGGTGCTGATCCATGATAACGTCCAGACCGAACAGATGCACAGTCTCGATCTGATCGATATGGGTGCAATCCCCGACGACCGGGTGATGAGCGACCTCGAAGGCGACGTCCAAGCGATCGTCCCCACCCACGGCCACCTGGATCACATTGGGGCAATCTCCAAACTGGCTCATCGCTACAACGCACCAATCGTTGCCACCCCCTTCACAGTTGAGCTGGTCAAACAGCACATTCAGGGCGAATCCAAATTCAACGTTGAAAACGATCTCGTCAAAATGGAAGCCGGCGAGACGATGTCGATTGGCCAGACCGGCCAAGTCGACTTGGAGTTCGTCAACGTCACCCACTCGATTATCGATGCGATCAACCCCGTTCTCCACACGCCCGAGGGCGCGGTCGTCTACGGGCTCGACAAACGAATGGACCACACGCCCGTCATCGGCGATCCAATCGATATGGATCGGTTCCGTGAGATCGGCCGCGAAGGCAATGGTGTGTTGGCCTACATCGAAGACTGTACGAACGCTGGCCGGAAAGGTCGGACTCCCTCGGAGGCAGTCGCCCGTCGACATCTCAAAGACGTGATGACCTCAATAGAGGACTACGACGGCGGCATTGTGGCGACCACCTTCTCCAGTCACATCGCGCGCGTAAAATCGCTTGTCGAGTTCGCCGAGGATATGGGTCGCAAACCCGTCCTGTTGGGTCGGTCAATGGAGAAGTATTCGGGTACAGCCGAACGCCTTGATTTCGTGGAGTTCCCCGAAGACCTCGGCATGTACGGCCACCGCAAATCGGTCGACCGCACGTTCAAGCGGATTATGAAAGAGGGCAAAGAAAACTTCCTGCCGATTGTGACGGGCCACCAAGGCGAGCCACGGGCGATGTTAACCCGGATGGGTCGCGGCGAGACGCCGTACGAACTCGATACCGGTGATAAGGTGATCTTTTCGGCACGCGTGATTCCAGAGCCGACAAACGAGGGCCAACGATACCAATCCGAGCGGCTCTTGGGAATGCAGGGTGCCCGAATCTACGACGACATTCACGTTTCTGGACACCTTCGCGAAGAAGGTCACTTCGAGATGCTGGATGCACTCCAGCCCCAGCACGTTATTCCGGCCCACCAGAACCTCAAAGGCTTTGCACCCTACGTCGATCTCTGTGAATCGCTCGGCTACGAGTTGGGTCGTGATCTGCACGTCACGCGCAACGGTAATCTCATCCAACTGGTGGAGGAATGACCCAGAACGCCACGGAAAAACGGGTGCTTGGAGCGATCAGCCAGCGGCGCGAGCAGGTCAACGACGCAATCGAGGTCGAGTTGCCACTTGACGAGCCAGAACGGCTGTATGAGGCCTCCAGATACATTCTGCAGGCCGGCGGCAAACGACTCCGGCCGACGGTGACGCTCCTTGTCGGCGAGGCACTGGCAGAACTCGACGCCAGTGAGGCCGAGTATCGGGCGTTTCCGACGGCCGCAGGCGGCGAGGTCGACCTCATGCGAGCGGCGGTCGCCATCGAGATCATCCAGTCGTTCACGTTGATTCACGACGACATTATGGACGACGATGACCTGCGGCGTGGGGTTCCAGCAGTCCACAACGCCTACGACACCGAAACCGCCATTCTGGCCGGCGATACGCTGTATTCGAAAGCCTTCGAGATCATGGCAGACGTCGGTGGCGATCCGGCCAACACGCTTGAAGTCATGCGCCAACTGTCGTCGACCTGTACCAAAATCTGTGAGGGCCAATCGTTGGATGTCGCCTTTGAGTCTCGCGACGACCTGAGGCCCGAAGAGTATCTGGAGATGGTCGAACGCAAAACTGCCGTTCTCTACGGGGCGGCCGCAGCCGTGCCGGCACTGCTGTTGGACGCCGACGAGGAAGTCGTCGACGCCATGTACCGCTACGGCGTCGAGTCGGGCAAAGCCTTCCAGATTCAAGACGACGTGTTAGATCTCACCGTCCCAAGCGAAGAACTCGGCAAACAGCGTGGGTCGGATCTCGTCGAAAACAAAGAGACGCTGATCACCCTCCATGCCCGCCAGCAGGGCGTCGACGTCGACGGATTGCTCAGCGACTCGACGGTCGAAAGCGTCACCGAAGCCGAGATCGACGCGGCTGTCGAGACACTAGAAGAGGCAGGCAGCATCGAGTACGCCCGCGAGATGGCCGAAGAGCTCACTGCCCAGAGTAAAGAACGACTCGACGTACTTCCGGACAACGAGGCCAGCGACCTCCTTGCGGATCTGGCTGACTACCTGATCTCACGGGGCTACTGACCGACTTCAGACAAAACCAAGACCGCTATTCACCGGAAATACGGTGTGATCGGCTCCGAAACAGGGTTTTACTCACTCAATTCGTCGAGCGCCGAAAGGACTTCTTCGGCGTGTTCATCCGGTGAGACTCCCTCAAATACCGCTGCGATATCGCCGTCGGGGTCGACGATGTACGTGTTCCGAAACACACCGTCGAACGTCCGGCCGAACATGTTTTTCTCGCCGTACGACTCGTAGGCACGGCCAACCTCGCCATCCGGGTCCGAAAGCAGCTCGAACGGAAGGTCGTGTTTCTCGGCGAACGCCGCGAGATCATCGACTGGGTCGTCGCTAATGCCGAACACCCGGACGCCGCGGTCGTCGAACGCCGCAAACCGGTCACGAAAGCTCGTGGCCTCGGTTGTACAGCCCGGCGTGTCGGCTCGTGGATAAAAGTACACCACCGCATAGCCGTCGACACTCGACAGCGAGACGGGCTCGTCGTCTTGGTTCGAAAGCGAAAACCCGGGGGCAGTATCGCCAACTGAGAGCATACCTGCGGCTTTGTGTGGCCGGCCAAAGTAGTTGCGTATCCGCGGCTCCAGTGTGGTCGTCGACCGAATCATTAAGCCAACTGTCGACAGTCAGCATTCTATGACTATCGTCGGCCGAAGAATCCTGCTTGGTGGCCTCCTGTTTCTCGTCGTTGCCACGGGTGGGGCCGCACCAGCGGTCGCCGAGCTCCCGGCCGAGAACCTGGCTGTCGAATCAGTAGCGGCGGGCGAGGATGTTGAGGCTGACCTTACAAGCACGAGCGGGAACGTCGAGCTAACTCAGCGGCTCTCGTTGGTTCCCGACCAGCCAGGAATGTACGGGGTGAGCCATCGATACCAGCTACCCGACGCTCTCGGCGTCCTGGAGGTGACCGTCCCAGAGGGTGCGGAAGTACGTTCGATGCAGGGGTTTGTCCACCAAGACGGCCGCACCTACGAATGGGATCGTTCGACTGATCGGCCTCGGCTCGACTACCACAACCCTGCGAACCGCTCTGTCGATCAAACGGGGCCGATTGCCGGGCCGGGACAGTATATTTTCGTCGACGTTGGCGAGTGGGCCATCGTCTCACAGCCACAGACGAGCCATCGGTGGGGATGGCGACAGGGAACCCAGCGCGTCGGCTTTGACTCGGAGATGACAACCACGGAGGGAGCCACGAGCGACGCGATTGCGTATCTCGGTCCCTACGAGGAGCGAACCCACACTGCTCACGGACAGCGGTTTCGGCTGATCGTTCCGGGCGAGGCCACACTCCGGGAGCGACCCGGCGAGCTGTTTGAGTCGTTGTCGGACGCCTCCGACCAGCTTCGAGTCGGCGAGCGGGACGAGGAGGTGTTCATGATCGCCGCGCCGACCGACAGCGGCGTCGAGTGGGGTGTTCGCGGCCTCCAGACCGGGCCGGCGGATATGTGGGTCAGAGACAGAGAGCGATTGAGTGATCCGAACAACGTCTGGCTCCACGAGTACGTCCACACCCGTCAAGGGTACGTCGCCGAATCCGACGCCCGCTGGTTCACCGAAGGCGGAGCCACCTACTACGCCGCGCTGCTGTCGCTCGAACAAGAGCGGATCAGCTTCTCGCAGTTCAGCAACCGCCTCCAGCGCGGCGAGGGCAGCTATTCGGGCTCAATTATGAGTCGACCCAACACGTGGAGCGGCAACGCCGACTACCACGTCGGCGCACTGACTGCGGGCGAACTCGACCGACAGATCAGGCTCGCCTCGGACGGCGAACGCTCGTTTCAGGACGTGTTCCGACAGATGAACGCCAAAGAGGGGACCGTCTCGGGAGCCGATGTCCAGACGTCTCTCCGCGAGGCCGGCGGTCGGTCGGTTGCTGACAGCGGCCAGCGGTACATCACGACGACCGAGCGACCCGCGATGTGGACCGACCAACAACACCACACAGCGTTTGGTGACATCGAGCCTGCCCGTATCACCTACGCGTTGTCGAGTACCGACCCACTCCGCGTCGACGGCGAGTACCGAACACGGCCGCTCGATCCAGCCGAGCCGATTACCGTTGTCCCCGGCGAACAGCTCTCGCTGAGAGTCACTGCCGAGAACTTCGGTGGAATCGCAGGCGACTACGAGGCCGTCTTCCGAGTGAACGACGACCAAGAGGCCACCCGGTCGGGCCGGCTTGATCCCGGTGCGTCGACCGACCTCACGTTCGATCACATGTTCGACGAGCCCGGGTTATATACCGTCTCGGTCGGTGATGTCTCGCTGCTGGTCGAGGTCCGAGAGCCTGCGACCGCCAGCGTCAGCGAGGTCCGCGTCGATCGAACCACGGTTGCCCCCGGCGAGGCGGTGACGCTGACCGCGGAGGTCCGCAACGATGCGGCCTACCCCGGCGCGTTGGAGCTGCAGTATACGACCAACGGTGAGGTGACCGATACTGAAACGATCCGGCTAGACGCCAACAGTCAGACGACCCGATCCAAGGAGTTCCGGTTTGATGAGCCCGGAACCGTCGTACTCGGTGCGGGTGATCGTATCGAAGACACGGTCGTCATCACGGTGAGCGAGGAGCCAGTTGACGACGAAATCGAAGAATCAGTCGACGACAAAACAGCAGACGAACCCGGGACACCAGCCGATGACGAAACCGACGAAGAGATCGATAGCGCTGCGCCAGGATTCGGCCCTGCGGTGGCAGTCCTCAGCTTGCTTGCGGTGAGTCTGTTGGTAGGTCGTCGACGCTGAGTGTCTGGTGTTGCCGGGGCGGACGACCCGACGGCATTCGGGAACGCCTATACAACCGCAGTCACAAGGATGATCAATGACTGACGACACCGACGCTGCGGCTGCGGGCTGGTTTGCCGGTATGGAAGCCGGCGACACCGAGGCCGTCGACCGAGCGATTCGCACGGGGAGCACAACCGAGCCCGCCGACTGGCCACGGCTCGCCGTCGAACACGGGTTTGTCGACCGCGAAGACGAGTACTACAGCCGCCTCCAGGAGGCGACGATTCAGTCGGCCAGACGTGAGGCTAGAGCCCGCGAGCAGGCCGACGACAAGCAGCTACTCCACGCGGTGCGGGCGATGGACGACGCCGACCGCACCGCAAACGAGTTGGCCGAACGGCTCAGCGAGTGGGCTGGAACGCTGTTCGACGAGACAGGAACTGGCGTCGACGGAGCCCGCAAGTTGGCCACTCGTTCGGCCGAGACTCCCCTTGAAGCCCAAGTGATCTCGCTGGCCGAGCGCGTCGACGAACTCGCCGGCGAAGGAGAGTCCCTCCGGCAGTTCATCAACCGGCAGGCACCAATCGTCGCGCCGAACCTCACCGAGATGGCCGGTCCCGTCCTCGCCGCGCGGTTGATCGCACTCGCTGGCGGGCTCGAGCAGTTGGCGAAAAAACCCAGCGGAACCGTCCAAGTGCTTGGCGCAGAAGACGCACTGTTTGCCCATCTCGCAGGCCGAGGGAGTTCACCGAAACACGGGATCATCTACACACACGAGTACGTCAGCGGTACTCGCCCAGAAGACCGTGGCTCGGCGGCCCGCGCCTTTGCGGGAAAGCTCTCGATTGCCGCCCGAATCGACCATTACAGCGGCGAGCGAAAGCCTGAAATTCACGACGAGATCAAATCGCGAATGTCGACAATTCGTGCACGCGCAGAAACGGACGAGGTCGAAACCCAATGACCGAGCTTCCAGTGGGCGTCGACCGCCGCGAGTTTGATGGCAAACAGCGGCTTGCAACCCGCGGCCAGCCGGTGTACGGCGAACCGACCGACGGCGAGTGGAGACTGTGGGATGCCGGTCGCTCGAAGCTTGGGGCGATGCTCGAATCAGGGATGGATATCGAGCTCTCGGACGTCGACTCAGTGCTGTATCTCGGCGCGGCAAGCGGCACCACCGTCAGCCACGTCGCGGATTTCGCCGGTCCGACGTACGCCGTCGAGTTTGCCCCTAGACCAGTGCGTGACTTAGTCGACGTCGCCGAAAGCCGACCGAACCTCTTTCCGCTCTTGAAAGACGCCAGAAAGCCCTCCAGCTACGCCCACATCGTGGAATCCGACCTCGATCTGCTCGTTCAGGATGTCGCCACCCGTGGACAGGCGAGCGTTGCCGTCGACAACGCCCAGTTTCTGGCTGACGATGGTCTACTGTGTCTGGCAGTCAAAGCCCGCAGCGAAGACGTGACCGCCGACCCAGAGACCGTCTTTGAGCACGTTCGCGAGGAGTTAGTCGACGCCTACCAGATCGTCGACAGCCAGCGACTGGAGCCGTTCCACGACGACCATCTCGGAATCGTTGCCCGAAAACGCTGAGCAGCTCGGTAGCCGTCGTCTCTGTTGTGTATCTTTGGTGGTAGCACCAAGTAATAACGTTTTAACAGTCGCAAAAAAATCTCTGCTTATGAGTACACACATAGCAACAGCTGATCGATCAGTTTCTGAGAAGGTCTCGGAGCTCGGTCCGACATGGCTTGCAGGAGCGATTGCCGCCGGACCGGCAACGATGGCGAGTTTGCTCGTAGCGGGTGCGAGCTTCGGCTATGCGCTGCTTTGGGTTGTGATTATTTCGGCACTACTCGGCGCGCTGGGACTGTATCTCTCGACCAAACTCGCGTTGGCAACCGAGGAGGGACTCGTCGCAACTGTCGAACGTCGACTCGGCTCAAAGTGGGCATGGTTACTTGTCGCTGATGTCGTGCTTGCATCGGGGCTTGCACAACTCATCATCATGAAAACGCTCGCTGACGTGTCTGGACTGATGACCGGGATTGACGTCCGCATCTGGGGTATCTTCTGGGCACTCGTCCTGATGGTCGGGCTCGCAGGCGGGGGGTATCGGATTGCCGAACTCGGCGCGAAAGTAATCGTTTCAGCGATTGTGATTGCATTCATTTCCTCACTCTTCGTCGTACCGACCGACCTGGTTGCGGCCTCCGGAGGGCTCGTACCGGCGATTCCCGCAGGTATTGAGGGCGCGCTCATCGCGGCGGCGATTCTCGGCGGCGCCGTCCACATCACGGTCATCACGATGCAGACCTACACAGTCCGCGCTCGCGGGTGGACAACATCGGATGCCGATCTGGCACGGTTCGACATCAGTGTCTCAATGATCGTGGCGTTCGGGCTGTTCAGTATTGCGACGTTCGTCGTCGCGGCTGGCGCGCTTCACGGAACCGTTGAAAATCCTGAGGCACTCACCGCCATTGCCGCCGCCCAGTCACTCGAACCGGTTGCAGGCGGATTCGCCCAGTGGCTGTTCCTTTTTGGCCTGCTTGGGGCGGCTGTCTCGACGCTCGGTGGCAACACGCTCGTTCCGCCCTACGTCGTCGCCGACAAACTCGGCTGGGAGACTGACGTGAGCGACAGCCGCTACCGGAGCCTGCTGGCGGCCACCGCACTTTTGAGTGCTGCAGGAGCTTTTATTGAAGGCGCGTTTTTGCCGCTGCTCGCGTTAGTGCTTGCGTTTGGACTCGTTGGGACGCCGTTTGTAATCGCCATCGTCCTCGTGCTGTTGAACGACCCGGAGACTGCTCCGGAACCGCCAAGTCTCGCACTCAATGTCGGTGGTGTCACACTGTTTTCGGTCGCCACTGTGTTGGCAGGCCAGTTCGTCAACGAGCAGATCGCTGGCGGACTGACACCAATATCGGGCAGCATCGCGGTGTTCGCAATTATCTTGACCATCGCAACAGTCGTCCTCGTTAGCTCACATCTTAGAACACAACTAACTGGCGAGAAGAAAGCGACTATTTCTGAGTAGGACAACCCTTCTTGGTGTCGCAACCGACTACCGGCTTCAGGAGGTATTTATGAGTCGGTTACATACGCCGGCATAATGGAGACTGCTGGCTCGGAGACGTTTAGGCGGATGGGCACACTCGGCATCGAAGAGGAGTTTTATATCGTCGACGACAGCGGTCGACCCGTCTCAGGTATTAAATCGTTAGTCTACGACTCCGAGCCGCCCACGGTTCTACAGGATCGACTGGACCACGAGTTGTTTCAGTGTACCATCGAAACCCAGACGCCGATTATCGAGTCAGTTAGCGACGTAGCGTCGATACTCGAAACAATCCGCTCTGCACTCACAGACCACGCCGATGCCCACGGCTTTCGGATCGCCGCGGCCGGGCTCCATCCGGCGGCCGACTGGCAGGAACTCGACCACGCCACCAAACCACGGTATCAGGCCCAACTGGATCGGATTCAGTATCCACAACACCGAAATACGACCTCCGGGCTCCACATCCATGTCGGCGTCGACGACCCTGATAAGGCGGTGTGGATCGCCAATGAACTTCGGTGGTATCTCTCCCCGTTGCTCGCGCTGTCGGCGAACTCGCCGTTTTGGTGTGGGTTCGATACGGGCCTCGCGTCGGCACGCGCCAAGGTTTTCGAAAACCTTCCGAACACGGGTGTCCCAACCCGATTTGAGGATTTCGAGGCATTTCAGCGGTTCGAAGATCGAATGGTCGAGACTGACTCGATCAATGACCGCGGTGAATTGTGGTACGACGTCCGGCCGCACACCGCCCACGGCACCGTCGAGGTTCGGACGCCCGATGCCAACGCCGACCCCACAGTTGTTACGGCATTCGTCGAATACATCCACGCGCTCGTTGAGGATCTATCTGCTCGCTATGAAGACGGTGAGAACGGCTTGAAAATGCGGCGTGAACTGCTCGACGAAAACAAATGGCGAGCAATCCGCCACGGCCACGAGGCGAGTTTCATCGACCATGACGGCGAGCGTATCGTTGGGCTCGGTGAAATCGTCGACCGAGAGGCCGACCGACTCGGCGTCGACGGGATACAAAAGGTATACGACGGCCCAAGCGGCGCACAGCGCCAACGCGAACTGCTCGAACGCGAGGGGCTCGACGGGCTCTGTGCATCGCTCATGCTCTGAACGTTGAGTCCTCTCGAAGCCGACGGAAATGTTTTTGTCGCCAGAGAGAGGACATAGAACACGATGACCTCCGCAGACGCCCCTGACGAACCTGAAGACGATCTCGGCGACACTGACGACGAACCGCTTGGAGAGGCGAAATCCGAACTCAAAGACGCCAAGGCCCGCCTTGAGGCCGAAGCCGACAAGGCTGTCACCGAGTTCGACCAAGGAATCGTCGACCTTCTTGCGTGGATCTTGGATACCGAAACCCGCGCGCGAATCTACGTCTATCTTCGCCAACACCCCAACAGCACCAGCGAGGAGATTGCCGACGGCACTGGCCTGTATCCGAGTACCGTCCGAGAGGCACTCGCCGAACTCCACGACGAAGAGACCGTCGAGCGCGACAAACGCGAACACAGCGGCGCAGGCAACAACCCATACGAGTATGAAGCTATCGCGCCGAGCAACCTCGTCCGCGGCGTTGTCGGCCAAGTCCAGCGTGAACTCAACACCGTGTTCAATCTCGACAATCGACTCGGGGGCGACCGCGAAGACGGCGGGCCAGTGACGATCAGCGTCGACGGCACCGACGAAGAAAGCGAGGCGGTCGAAATCGATATCGAAGATGCCGACAGCGAAGAGCCAGCGGCGGCGAGCGAAGAAGACCCAACAGACGACGACCGAGACGACGAGGCGTCATAGAGTCCGGATATTTAAGTTCACGGCCCGCAACCCCGCAGTATGAATGTCGCGTTGGGCGGGACCTTCGATCCCGTCCACGACGGTCACCTCGCGCTGTTCGAGCGGGCCTTCTCGCGTGGTGATGTGACCGTTGGCCTGACTGACGACGAGCTTGCAGCCGAAACCAGACACGTCGAGCGGTACGTCCGACCGTTCGAAACGCGGCGTGCGGATCTTCGTGCGGAGCTCGAAGCGCTGGCCGAAGCGCACGACCGTCGCTTCGAGATCAGACCACTCTCGGAACCGACCGGTATAGCCGTCGAACCACAGTTCGATGTGCTCATTGTCTCGCCGGAGACTGTTGCGGGAGCCGAACGCATCAACGAGATCCGCCACGAGCGTGGGCTCGAACCCCTCGATATCGAGATTGTCGACCACGTCCCGGCCGACGACGGCGACCGAATTTCGTCGACGCGCATCGTAACCGGTGAGATCGACAGACACGGCAATTTGACGCCCGAACGAACAGGTCGCGAACAGACACGACCGTAGCTACCAACTCGGCGGCCGAAAGCCGGCGTCTTCGAGAAGCCGCTTCCAGCGAGATTGAATGGAGAGTCGTGAAACATCAAACGTGTCTGCGACGGCGGGTTGTGAGCGTTCTTCGCCGCCGATCAGCGCGGCAGCATACAGACTGGCGGCCGCGACCGCTGGCTTTGAGCGCTCCTCGTCGGGAATGTGTGACAAAAACAGGTCAGTTGCAGTCGATCGAACCGACTGGCTCAAACCAAGTTCAACCCCTGCCGTGTCGAGTCGTTCGAGCCACTCGCTGTGTTCAATCCGATCCCGCGCCCGATACATACCACACGGTTCTGCGTCCACCGGATTAACTCGTCTGGTTGTGAGTCGACTGCACTGTCGAACGGAACGATAGTTTCTTACCTCCGTTAGGCCCTACCTACGATTGGGCGTGGGTAGCCAAGCCAGGAAAAGGCGCAGCGCTTAGGACGCTGTCCTATAGAGGTCCGCCGGTTCAAATCCGGTCCCACGCACTGAGCGAACTTTGTGAGCGAGGGAGTAGGACTGATTTGAAGCAGGGAGCGAAGCGAACAGCGTGAGCGGAGCGACCGAGGTTCAAATCCGGTCCCACGCATCCACCTTTTTCATCGTCGGGTAGCTTCACTTCGTTCAGACACCCTCCTCGAAAAACGTCCTCAGAAGTCTTCG
The DNA here is from genome assembly GCA_003554115.1 of Haloferacaceae archaeon. Next base: position 23,666 of record PWFE01000141.1, read on the forward strand.
ACTTCTGATGGGTGGTTCGAGAGACGCCATGGCGTCTCTCGTCATCCCGAAAGGCGCTTTGTGCCTTTCGGACGACTGCGGTAGAGCTTCGCTCTACCGAACGTGGGCAAAAAGGGCTGCCTCACTCCGGAAGAGCAAGCTCTTCCGCGCTCTCGTTCGCTATGCTCACGAGAACTTCGTTCGGCAGTGAACCGCTCGCTTCGCTCGCGGATGCTTCAGTTTTAGTATATTCATAAATTAATCACTCCCTACCCAGTCGACCCACCCAACCGTCAGCCAGATGTCGGACACACCCCATAACGACTTTATTAATGCCGGGAATATATACGAACCAATGACCTCCCTCAGCGACATTCTCACCGACCTTGTGTCGGATGTCGACGCGGTGTTTCTGTTCAGTCCCAACGGCTCGTTTTACGAGCAGTTCGACGAGATAGAAGACGTCGCGGTAATCGGAGCCGAAAACACGGTTGAGGCCGAAACGTTCGTTGAGCTGCCGATCCCGTTTGCGGATGTTAAGGATCGAATCAAGTTCGGCATCGAAGGTGCAATGGATGCCGAGTTGGTCGGTGAGGGTGATGTCGTCGCCTGTATCGGCTCGCTGTTCAGCGATGATGCGGATTTCGCCAGTCGCGTCCGGGTCGATGAAACAATGCGGTCGGGGATTTATGAGCTGTTTACCAACTCGCGTGCAGACCCCGCGGTGATCAGCGACGTGTTCGATGTCGCCCTGGAGTTGGGCCGGAAAGGCCAGAAAGGCAAACCCGTCGGCGCGCTGTTCGTTGTTGGGGATGCGGGTAAAGTGATGAACAAATCCCGCCCGCTCAGCTACAACCCATTCGAGAAATCTCACGTCCACGTCGGCGATCCCATCGTCAACGTAATGCTCAAAGAGTTCTCGCGGCTCGATGGCGCGTTCGTTATTTCGGATTCAGGGAAAATAGTCTCTGCCTACCGCTATCTCGAACCCTCTGCCGAGGGCGTCGACATCCCCAAAGGCCTCGGGGCGCGACACATGGCCGGGGGAGCGATCTCTCGGGATACGAACGCGACCTCGATTGTCCTCTCGGAGTCCGACGGGCTCGTTCGAGCGTTCAAAGGTGGGAAACTGATTCTCGAATTGGACCCAGAGGAGTACTAACTCATGTTCGGGCCGCTGCAGACGCTCGAAGAGGCGTTCTATGCCGTCTCGCCACGTATCTGGCTGGCAATCGTTATTCTGGCGGTTGGTGTCGTGCTCGCGTATCTGGTTTCAGGGGTGACGAGTCGACTGCTCGACCGTATGGGTGTCGTCGAGACTATCGAGGGGACGAGTTTCGAGCGGACAACAAACGAGTTCGGGACGTCGACCGCCCGTATTATCACCCAACTCAGCGCGGTGTTTACGTTTCTGCTGTCGGTGTTTGTCGCGATCACGGTCGCCGAACTGCGGTTCGGTGATCTGTTTTGGAGTGCGGTGGCAGTGTTTGTCCCGCAGCTATTTGCGGCGCTCGTTATTTTGGTCGTTGGTGTTGTGATCGCTGATAAGGTCGAAATCTTGGTCTCGGAGCGACTACGTGGCATCAAGCTCCCAGACATCGGACTACTTCCGCTGGTCGCCAAATACAGTGTGCTGTTCGTCGCGGTACTTATTGCGCTCGCACAGATCGGGGTTGCGGTACTCGCGTTGATCGTTCTGTTAGGTGCCTACGCGCTTGCGCTGATCGTCTTTACCGCGCTAGCGACCCAAGATATTCTTGCCTCTGGAACTGCAGGCGTCTACCTGCTTTTGAACCAGCCGTACAGCATTGGCGATGAAATCAAAGTTGGCGGCCAACAGGGAATCGTCCAAGAGGTCGACCTGCTCGTAACCCGAATTGAGACAGACAGCGAAGAGTACATTATCCCGAACCGGACTGTGCTTAAAGACGGAATCGTCCGAATCCACAACTACTAATCTAGGTCGTCGGTTCCACCGCGCTCAAGTGGTTCGGCTGGCACGCCCGCAACGGTCGACTCCGGTGGCACGTCTTGGGTGACGAGTGAGTTTGCTGCTACCTGTGCGCCCGCACCAACCGAGACACCGGGAAGAATAATCGCTCCCGCACCGACCATTGCCCGCTCGCCGATGTGGACTTCGCCGGTTCGATACTCGTCCTGAAGAAATTCGTGACACAGAATCGTCGCATCGTAGCCGATGATTGCGTGATCCTCGACAGTGATGAGTTCGGGCCAAAAGACATCCGGCGTCGACTCCAGGCCCCAGGCAACGCCCTCGCCGACGGTTATGCCCAGTCGGCGTGCGAGCCAGTTTTTAAGCTGGAGACTCGGCGAGAGGCGAACAGCCCAGACAATCAAATAGTTGAACACGATCCGCAGCGGTGATTTAGCGTCGGGCCACGACCACAGCGAGTTGCGTCGACCGCCGGTTGGGTGGCGATCAAGCCGGGCGTGTCGACGCTGGGAGGTGTCCTCTGAATCGTCTAAGGCAGTAGTCACGAGATACTGTTCGTCAGGAACTACTAAAATACCATCCCGCAGTAGTCACCGACTACTTAAAACGAGTAGCTGAACGCGTGTTAGTCGTCGTCGCGGAGTTCGGCCATGTGGTCGACGCGCTGGGCGAGGAGATCGGCTTTGCCGATGTCGTGACGGATGCGGAGGCCGTCGCCTGCAGCCGCGAGGGCGTCGTCGGCAATCGCTTCGGCTGCGGCAATGGACTCACCCAAGCCAACCACTGCAAACGACCGAGAGGTCGTCGTGTACACCCCGTCGTCGCGTTCGTCGACGCTCGCATAGAACAGCAGTCCGTCGCCGACGCTGTCTTCGTCGACCGTGATTTTCGCGCCCGAATCCGGATCAGTTGGGTAGCCGGCTGGAACCGCGTACTTGCAGACAGTCGCCTGATTTGAGAACTTGAGTTCAGGGAGCTGTTCGCCGTCACGTGCAGCGGTGAGCACATCGATAAAGGGCGTTTCGAGTACCGGCAGCGTGTTCATCGCCTCCGGATCGCCGAAGCGAGCGTTGTACTCGATGACTTTCGGGCCGTCGCTGGTCAGCATGAACTGGCCGTACAGAATCCCCTTATACTCGGGCATCGCCTCAACGGTCGCCTCCATGATCTCGACGGCGGCTTCGTAGTCGCCGTCGTTCATAAACGGCAGCTCGAAGCTCGTGTCGCTGTAGCTGCCCATCCCACCGGTGTTCGGCCCCTCGTCGCCCTCGTAGGCGCGTTTGTGGTCCTGGACGGCCGGGGTGGTCCGCAGGTCGCCGTCGGCGACGAACGCCTGGAGGGTGAACTCCTCGCCAACGAATCGCTCTTCGAGCACGACGCGCTCGTAGTCCTCGCTGCGGATATACTCTTTTGCGCCCTCCTTGTCGACCTGATCGCCGATGACTTTCACGCCCTTGCCGCCGGTCAATCCCGCGGGTTTGACTGCGAGATCGATCTCGCTTTGGTCGATATACTCGCAGGCCGCCTCCATGTCGTCGAACGTCTCGAAAATCGGACAGCCAGGGATGTCGTTTTCTTTCATAAACCGCCGCTGGAAGGCCTTGTCCGTCTCGATTCTAGCCTCTTCGGCCTGGGGGCCGAAGGTGTAGATTCCTGCGTTGTCGAGGGCGTCAGCGACACCGGCTTGGAGGC
>PWFE01000113.1 GCA_003554115.1 Haloferacaceae archaeon
ATCTGAATCTCGATGACGAGCTCTCGCGGGTCGCACAGCTGGCCGAAACCAACCAGTATGTCGAACCCTACAGCCGCCGGTCGGTCCCAATCGAGACCAACGCGGTCTCAACGCCCGTTACTGGTCGACTCAAAGTCGTCACTGGCTACGGTACGAAATCGGCGTACACGACCGTCAAGCTCTCGCCACCCGGCACGGTCACCGACCACGTAGTCGTCGACGAATCACTTGCCAAACCACAGCGCCGCGAGCCGGAGCCAGCGCCCGGCGAACAGCTCGTGGCGGCTCTTCCAGACGCCATCTCCCTGCCCGGTGTGGGTGTGATCGCTGGGCTCGTCGTGGTCGTGTTGGCTGGCGTGCTCACCGCGAGTCCAGCCGTGATGGCCGCCATGCTGCTTGTCGCTGGAGCGTCCACCGTATTCGTCGCAAGCCAGACGGTCTAATGGTGGTGTTCGTCGTCGGGGTGGGTCGGTGTCCCCGAGAGGTTGCCCTCGGCGTCGACGCGTTTCTCGCGGAGATACCGAACCCGGTAGCGGTTGGCACTGTTGCTCACGTCGGCCTCGCGGATCTCGTCGATCTCGTTGTCCGCAACTGCGTCGATGATGTTCTCGAGTTGTTCTTTTTCACTTGGGGTTAACTCGAACTCGTAGGTCTGGGTGTCCTGTCGTTCGAGTTTGGCCCACTCGCGGCCGGCAGCGACAACCATCGAACAGGGCCCACGACAGGGGAACACGCCGTCGCCGCCCGCTGCAGCCAGTGGTTCGTCCGCCGACAGCTGCCATTCGCGGCGTTTGAGACACTGTGAGTCATCACAGCAGGCCGCGGCCGCCCAGTCGACGGCCTCATCGGGCAAGACGGTAATCAGGTTGTAGATCCCGCTCTGTCTGTCCTGTTCGTCCCGCCAGTGGTCGACATCCAACTCGCCGCGTTCTTCTCGATGCCAGTTGACGACCGTCGCCGGATAGAAGGCCTCGACGGCCTCGTACACCTCGGCTGCCGAGAGTTTGGGAAAGATCCAGCCCGTTTTGAGCGACGGCGCGGTACGGAGCGGGCGGTACCGGCCGTTCTCATCGAGCGTCCCGATCTCACGAGCCGCAAGGGGGTCGGCGTGCGCTGTGAGGTTAGTGGCGTCGGCATCACTGTCGTCGACGTGGCGAACCTCGTAGTGGCGCGTGCCGTCGGCCGAAATGCTCGTGGTGACTGCAAGTTGGCCCCACTCGCGGTCGACGCCGGAGTCGAGAGTGGCGTAGCGATCCGGAACGGGGTGTTCGGCGGCCAGTTCAAGCCACCGACAGAACGCTCTGTTGACTGCTGTGCTGACCTCGTGGGTATAAAAATACCAGTTCGTGATGTAGGCAGTCAACTCGGCGTCGACAGTCTCCAACTCCTCAGCACTGGGGTCTGTCTGTTTGTCCGGTGTCTCGATGTGATACGTATCTGTATCGGCGTCGTAGTCGGCAGTTAGTCCGTCGTAATCGATCACATCCTCTGCAAGTGCCTGTTTAAGCGCTGCCAACTGGGTCTCGGAGAGCGTGGGTCCAACAGTCGACATCTACTTGCCCGCCGTCCCTGTCGTCGGTTTGGTCTGCTGACCCACTCGCGTGATCGCGTTCCCGATGTCCGCGCCAGCGTCGGCAGCGCGTTCGAGAATCACGTCGGCAGTTAGTTTCTCGGTGCCGACTGCCCCACCGTACCAGATTCTATGGCCGTCGACCTCGGCGGGCACATCGTAGCCCTCCCGGTAATCCGCAGTGAGTCCCATATCTTCGGGGATGTCCTCTTGGGTGTGGTAGCCGTCGGCGATAAACAGCGGGACGACGATGATATCCTCGCTGTCGAACTCGTCGCTAACGTTGTCGACTTCCGGCTCTTCGTCCATATACAGTGATTTGACCTCATCGAACCGGCCAGTCTCGCGGATGCGCTCGGTGTGGTACTCGATTGCCTTTGCGCTCTTTTTGTTGCGCTCGGTGCCGTGGCCGACAACCGCAAACCCAAACCCCTCGCCGACGTCCTCGTCGCCAGTTACCGTCTCTGCGCGGCGAATGAGTACGTCGGTCATCGCCTCGTGGGTGCCGACCGGCCCGCAGTAGTGGACCTCCCGGCCGATGTCGCTGGCGACCAGCGTGGCGGTATCTGCCGAGATTCCCTCTGAATCCCATAGCTCGGGGTCCCAGCCCTCCAATCGGAGCTCGCGGGGAATGACCCGCTCGGTAAAGTAGCCTTCACTGATAAACAGCGGAACAACGTAGATGTCGTCGCCGCGAGCCGTCCGGAGTACTTCTCGAAGCGAAGGCTGTTCCTTCCAGAAGCCGGTTCGAACCTCGTCAAACACGCCTGTCTCGCGGATTGTATCGGCGTGGGTGTGCGTCGGTGTCGCCGAATCCGGATTGAGATGCGAGCCGTGGGCGACGATGACCAGCGATTGCATACCAATCCAAGAGCCGAGAGGCTCTTAGGGCTTCGGCTCTCGGTTATCTGCTACCGATTTGTGGCGAAATACCCAAAAGGGTTCGATGCGCGTAGGTTGGTATGTCGCTTGCTGCCGAGACGCGTGAGGCCGTCCGCAACCGCCCGGTCCTGTTTGAGGCGCTTCGTGCGGGTGTCGTCAACTACACTGCTGCGGCTGACTCCCTTGACGTTGAGGGCGATCCTGAAGCGATTGCGACCGCACTCCGCCGGTTTGCTGCGGATCTCGACGACCCACAGCCCGGAGAACGGTCAATCACTGTTCGGCTCCACAGCGCGATCGAGACGGTCGACGCCGAACCACTCTTGGCCGTCGACGGAGCGGGCCTCGCGGTCGCAGGAGAATCGAGCGAGAGCACGTCTACCGCCGATTTCGACGACCAAACCGCAGTGCGGGTGACCGGCGAGGTCGACGCCCACCTGTTGTCGGCAGTGGTTGATCGGCTCCGAGTCGCCGAAATCCCGGTTACTGCAGCCGGCAGCACCGACGAGGCGATGGTGGTCGTTGTGCCGCGACGTGAGGGACCGAGTACCGTCCAGCTACTTGAGGCGGTCGCCGAGTCGACCTACTGAATCGAATCCAAAAACGAGAGCCAGCGCTTGTAGTCGTCGATGTTGTTGGTCCGCGATTCCTCACCGTAGCTGGGGTGTCGGATTGTTTTGAGTGCGTTCTGTGCCCGGTCGATGCCGATGATTTCGTCGGCGAGTGCTTCGGCTTCCTCGCGGCTGAGTTGGTCGGTTTTGAGTCGGTCGACACGCAGATCACGTTCGGCCGCGAACCGCTTTCGGGCCTGCGAGACGAGTTCGTTCGTTTCGGGCGGCAGCGTCTCGATTTTTCGCGTTTCGATAATAAACTCCCGGAGGTTGATCTCCTCGCCGTCGACAGTGAGCGTCTTGGGAATCGATGCGCCGACGGTTGCACTCTGGCGGTTGATCCGTTTCAGGAGTGTTTCTCGCTCGGCGTCGTTCATGCTGGTACGTTGCGTCTGTGTAGCAAAAAGGATAGTCGACCGGACTGCCACGACTCGGAAATATTATTAGTTACAGGTCGGAACGGAGTGTATGGCACACACCACGGGCGGGCCTGAACTCGCAGTCGCGCTCATCGTGGTCAAAGCACTCATGCTGGTTGCGGGTGGCTTCGTGCTCTACTATGCCACCAAGGCCTACCGCCGGACCGGCGATCAGTCACTCGGCTTTCTCGCCACCGGCTTCGGGTTCGTGCTGTTCGGGTCGGTGCTCGGCGGCACCGCCTACGAACTGTTTGGGACGCCACTCGCGGCGGGTGTCGTGATCGAAAGTACGTTCGTATTGGTGGGTTTTCTGTTCATTGCCTATTCGCTGAAACGCTAGGGTGGGCTGTCGACTTCGACGGCTTGAAATCGCTTGCCCGAGTGAGTTCGGCTACCAATGGCGCTTTCGGTGACCAACACGCTTTCAGGCGACCGCGAACAGTTCGAGCCAACCGGCGATTCCGTGCTCGTCTACGTCTGTGGGCTGACGGTCTCGGACGACCCACATCTGGGCCACGCCCGGCTGTGGACCCACGCTGACGTCATCTGCCGCTGGCTTGACGTTGCGGGCTACGATGTCACTCACGTCGAGAACTTTACCGATATCAACGAAAAGATTGCTGCCCGCATCGGTGAGCGACCCGACTGGGAGACTGAAAGCGATGTTGCCCGCCACTACATCGAAACAGTCGTCGACTACATGCGCGCGCTTAATTTCAAACGTGCCTCGGTGTATCCGCGTGTTTCAGAACACATCCCCGAGATTATCGAGTTGGTCGAAACGCTGATTGAGTCGGGCCACGCCTACGAAACCAACGGCTCAGTGTATTTCGATGTCACCTCATTTGAGTCCTACGGCAAGCTCTCGAACCAGCAGCTCGACGAGCTGGAAGCCCAAGACGCGGTCGACGAACACGCCGAGAAACGCAACCCTGCCGATTTCGCTCTCTGGAAAGCCGGTGGCGTCTCACCGGAGGCGATCCGCGAGCATGCCAAATGCGACCACGGCAACGAGACTCCCACTGGCCACACGTGGGATTCGCCGTGGGGCGAAGGTCGACCGGGCTGGCATATCGAATGTTCGGCGATGTCGATGACCCATCTCGACGAAACCATCGATATTCACATCGGCGGTCACGACCTCGTCTTTCCGCATCACGAAAACGAGATTGCCCAGAGTGAGGCGGCGACGGGCGAGCCGTTCGCCAACTACTGGCTCCACACTGGCCTGCTTGAGACGAAGGGCGAAAAGATGTCCTCCAGTCTGGATAACTTCTTTACTGTCGAGGCAGCTCTCGAAGAGTTCGGCCCCAACGTGATCCGGACCTTCTATCTCTCGACTGAGTACAGCTCGAAACAGACCTTTTCGGCGGCGGCAATGGACGAGGCTGCCGAACGCTGGGGTCGGCTCGACCGCGCCTATGAAACCGCAGTCGACGCACTGGATTCGGTCGACGCCCACGCCAAAGCCGTCGACGATGAGCTTCGAGCCGCGGTCGCCGAAACGGACGAGTCGTTCCGCGAGGCGATGAACGACGATTTCAACGTCAGAGAGGCGATGGCCGCGCTGCTCGAACTCACCACCGCAGTCAACAAACACGTCGACGCTTACGACGAGTACGACTATCAGGGGCTCAACGCCGCCGTCGAGGCCTTCCAGCTGTTTGGCGGCGAGGTGTTCGGCCTCCAGTTCGAGACGGTCTCCGAGGGCGATGTTGAACTCGCCAGCGAGTTGGTCGAGCTCGTGCTTGATGTGCGGGAAGACGCCCGCGAGGCCGGTGACTACGAGCAGGCCGACACGCTGCGGGACCGGCTTGAGGCGATGGATATTGTGGTCGAAGACAGCGGCGAGGAGTCGACGTTCCGATTCAAATAACGACATTTTTGCTCGTCAGGTATCTCGCTCGCACTGCTCGCGTCAGTACCACTCTCTGCCCTCGGCAAGAAACAGCGCCGCTATGTCGTAAACAACTCAGTCTCGTCGGGAATCGAAAACAGTCCCATCCGAACGCCGGCATCCAGCCAGCCGTAGCCATACGAAAACGACGCCAGCGCGTTGACCAGATCGTCATTTTCGCGGAAGTGTCGACCGTCTTTTAAATATGAGTCGGCCATCTCCACGCAGTCGGCGGCCGCCGCGCCGAGTGGGGTTCCCTCCGGGGCAGTCCGTTCGGCTTCGGTCAGTGCGTCGGCCAGCATGCGTTCATAGCGGTCGGTTTTCTCGGCGAGGTCGGCTGACATACTGGTGGCTCGCTGTCCGGCCGGAAAGCCGTATCGGGATGGCTCAGAAGACGACCATGAACACGAAATAGGTTATACTGAGCATGATCGTGGCATGTTTTACCCCGTCTTTAACCGAGCTTTGGCCGAGTTGTCCCGCGACCAGCCCCGAACAGATCGCCTGAACGACGGTGACATGGAAGAACAACGTCTCGTAGCCTGCGATGTTGATATCGTCAGTCTGGCCGACCAGACCGATCCCGCCACCGGCGGCCTCTGCGCCGTCGGTGCTTTCGGCCATCTGGGCGATCACGTCCTCGATAGCGGGAATAAACGAGATCATCAGCGCGGCCATAATCCCGAGGAACACGAAAAAGGCGACGTAGATCACAACCAGATACGTCAGCATTGTCTGTCGACGCTGTCGGCTGAGAATCTGCGTCGAGCGGGCTTCGTCGGCTGCGATTTCCAACACCGGCGCGACATCGTCGCTGGTCGCCATCGCGTTGGTCGACAGCGTCACCGCGCGGGTGACCACCGGCGAGTCGATCCGCCGATCCATCCGTTTGAGCGCGGTTGCGACGTCCGATCCCCACTCGACGTCCCGCCAGGTACGTTCGAGTTCCTCGTTAAGCTCGCCCAGATCACTGTTTTTGACTCGCTCGAAGCTCTCGACAATCGACAATCCGGCGTCGTTAACGCTCGCAAAGCGATCCAAAAAGTCCGGAATCGCTTTCTCGATGCTTCGTGCGTGTCGCTTTTGGATTTCGTAGGCGACTGCATACACCCCGAGAATAAGGATTCCAGCCTCGGTCAGCGGCGGCACAACCGCTTCGAGTGCGTTTATCAGGCCGAACTCGAACGGTTCGATGGTCAACAGCACCCACGCCACGCCAACGGGAACGGTCACCGCAAACGTGATCGTCGGATTTCGCAGCACTAACTCGGCCGGCTGTGTCGCCCATCCCAACACCCGTTCGAGTTGATCGTACACTGCCAGTCGCTCTCGCTGGTCGACCCATCGGTCGGCGGCCGTCCCACCATCAGTCGCACGCTGAGGCTCGTGGGCGGTTGCTGCATCCAGCAGTTCCTCGTCGGCATCCTGTCGTTCGAGCGAGCCGGTCGACTGGGTGACGCTGTCGACGTAGACGATGAAACCGACTGTCGCTAGTGGAATGCCGACGTAGGTAATGACCTGCATAATCGGGAGCGTATCTTCGATTGCCAGACCGATCACCGCCAGTGTCGTGATCACGAACAGCGGTCCGGCGACCAGCACAGTCACGTACGCCTCGGCGAACGTCGACAACAGTTCGAGATACTGTTCTTGTTGGGCTTCGGCTTCCTCCTTGTAGCGTTCGTACTGCGAGTGCAGATACGTTGATAGACTCCGACCGCTGGCCAACACGCTGCCGAGGTTTTCGCTCAACTCCGACATGTTGTCCGAGGGCGTCCGGTCGCTCATCTCCTCGATTGCCGTCTGGAGGTCGACGCCAAACAGCTCCATCTGCTGGACGGTCGCGTTGACCTCGGTGGCAGCCTCGCCGTAGACGCCCCGATTGTCAGCAAGCGTTTCGAGAACCTGTGTAAACGGCATCCCGCTTCGGGACAACGCGTACATAAATGCCACTGTCCGGGGAAGCGAGGCATCGATTTTCGAGCCCCGGGCGTACGACTGCTGGCCGACGACAACCCACCGCAGCCAGTTGGCAACCAC
>PWFE01000047.1 GCA_003554115.1 Haloferacaceae archaeon
GTCCAACGCCCGTTATTGCGTACGCCATCGTCGACCGCGGGCTTTCGTGTGCGCTGATGGTCACCGCCTCGCACAACCCACCGGAGTACAACGGCGTCAAATTCATTCCCGAAGACGGCGCGCCCGCACTCCCCGAGCGCACCGAGAAGATCGTTGAGAATCTCGCCGAACCTGACCTCCTTCCCGAGGAGGAGTGGGGCGAGATCCGGGAGGTTGATCCGATTCCGAGCCACGCCGATCACGCCCACGACCTTGTCGACGCCGATCTGTCGGATCTCACAATCGTCTACGATGCGCTGTACGGCAGTGGTCAGGGCGTCACCGACGCCCTGCTTGAGGCCGCCGGTGCAGAGGTCATCCGTCGACGCTGTGAGAGAGATCCCACCTTCGGCGGCGGCGAACCCGAGCCGTCTCCGAGCAATCTTCAGCCGCTGGCTGATGCGGTCGACGAACATGATGCAGACTTAGGAATCGCCAACGACGGCGACGCCGACCGCATTGCGATCTGCACACCCGACCGAGGCTATCTTGACGAGAACCTGTTTTTCGCCGCAGTCTACGACTACCTGCTTGAGTCCGACAGCGGCCCTGCCGTTCGGTCTGTGTCGACCACCTTCCTCATCGACCGCATCGCCGAAGCAAACGGCGAGGAGGTCGTCGAGGTCCCAGTGGGGTTCAAATGGGTCGGCAAAGCGATGGGCGAAGCCGATGCACTCATCGGCGGCGAGGAGTCCGGCGGCTTTTCGATTCGGGGTCACATCCGCGAGAAGGACGGCGTGTTGATGGCCCTCTTGGCTGGCGCAGTGACCGCAGCAAAACCGCTCGATGAACGCGTCGACGCTCTCTTGGAGGAGTTCGGCGAGATCCACGCCAGCAAACGTAGCGTGGGCTGTCCGGATGATCAAAAAGACCGGGTGCTGTCGGATCTCGAAGACCACATTCCGGAGTCTGTGGCCGGATCGGCGATTAAAAACACCGTCACACTCGACGGATTTAAACTCCTCTTGGAGGACGGCTCGTGGCTGCTGATTCGACCGAGCGGCACTGAACCAAAGCTCCGGGTGTACGGCGAGTCGAGTTCACCTGACCGGCTAGAGACGCTGTTGGACGAGGGCGTCGACCTCGTCGAGCCGCTCGTCTGAGCCGGCCGTTCGATCCGGCGAAGGGTATCGGAACCGGATGCCTTTTTATCGGGGCCTTCCGTACAACGAGTTATATGTTCAAGGCCATCGTGAGTGCTGATACGCTCAAGGATGCACTCGATTCGGTGAGCGTGCTGGTAGACGAGTGTAAAATTCGGCTCAACGAAGAAGAGCTGGCGATTCGCGCCGTCGACCCGGCCAACGTCGGGATGGTCGATCTCTCGCTCGAAGCCGCGGCCTTCGAGTCCTACGAGGCAGACGGCGGCGTCATCGGCGTCAATCTCGGTCGACTCGAAGATATCGCAGGGATGGCAAACAGCGGTGATCTGGTCCAACTCGAACTCGACGAAGAGACCCGCAAACTCCACATTCAGATCGACGGCCTCTCGTATACGCTTGCGCTGATCGACCCTGATTCGATCCGCCAAGAGCCGGATATTCCGGACCTCGATCTTCCTGCTCAGGTCGTTCTCGAAGGCAACCAGCTCAACCGTGGGATCACTGCCTCGGATATGGTCAGCGACCACATCTCGCTGCGCGTCGACGAAAGCGAGTCGGCGTTTTATATCGAAGCCGAGGGCGACACCGATGACGTCGATCTCAAACTCACCAGCGACGACCTGATCGATCTCACCGCTGGACCCGCCAACTCGCTGTTCTCGCTGGACTATCTGAAGGATATGAACAAAGCGATCCCCAAAGCCACCGAAGTGACAGTCGACCTCGGCGAGGAGTTCCCCGTCAAACTCCACTATGAGTTCGCTGAAGGGCTGGGCCACGTTACCTACATGCTCGCCCCGCGGATCCAAAGCGACTAACACCGACACAGTTCGTTTTTTGCCGACACTCGACTCCACAAACCCGTCGCTGTCACCGAAATCACGCCTTTAGGTGTGGCAGTGCTACAGGGAGGTATGCGAGAACAGATTACTCCTGCAGACGAATCGAAGCCAGTCGTTAACGCCAGCGGCGAGCGCGTCGGTCGAATCGTTAGCGTCGAAGACGATGTTGCCTCCGTCGACCCTGATCCTGGACTCACCGAAACGTTTCTGTCGATGCTTGGGTGGGCCGAACCCGACGACGACAGCGACAGCTATGCGCTCCAATCGGAGGCCGTCGCAGAAGTCACCGACGACGCAATTCATCTCAAGGAGTTCTGAGATGATGTTTGCCACACTCGCAGCCACCGCAGCCACACCGCTCCAAGGTGATTTTCTGTGGTACGCAGTGGTCTTTTTCGCCCTCGCAGTTGTTGCGGCCGTCGTCGGCTTCCAAGAGATCGCCGGGATGTCGATGCGGGTCGCCCGGATCTTCATCGCGATCTTTCTGGTGTTGGCGATTGTCAGTCTCTTTTTGTAATGCGCCGCCTACCGCTGGCGGTCGATGACGGCTTTCGCCTCGCGGCCGGCCTGTTTCCAGCCGTAGCCCGCCTCGTAGACGTGCCGTTTGTTTTCGACTAACTCCTCGGGCGTCGACTCCTCGAAGCCGCCGCGGTTCCACGCACCCGACTCTCTGAGCCACTCACAGACGGTCGCTTTGGTTTCGGCCCACGAGAGATCGACCATCTCATACCACGCAATCATCGCAAACACCGCGTTGTCGTGACAGCCCGGCACCGACCCGTGTTCGTAGATCGTCCGCATAGGCTCGATGGTGGGCTCGGAGACGAGTTCTTTGTACTCTGCGGCCGTAAGCAGATGCAGCGTCCCGTCGTCGTCCTGTTCGACGCGGCTCACGGCTTTGAGCGTCTCCAAGGCGGCTTTGTGAAGTTCGCCCCATTCGCTGTGAACTGCCCTCCGGAGTTCTGCTTCGGTGATCTCGCGTTCAGTGGCTGACAGCACTGCCAGCGAGTCGATGTACGCCTTCTCGATGGTGGGCCAAGGGGTACCCTCGAACCGGCAGTCGAGTTCGTGAAGGCTGTTGGTGGTCCGACAGCCCGGACAGGGGTAGCTGAAACGCGGCACGAGTGGTGACAGTCGGGCTATCTGAATATAGATTGCGCCATCGACTGGCCGCCGACAGCCGGCAGCCGACAGCTGGTGGTCCGCGACCGTCGGGCTTATTCACCCTGCGGTGAAACTCCGACCAACTATGTCGACCCCGCTGTACGCTCGGTATCCCTTCCTCGAGGCCGCCCGACAGGCGGTCGGCGAGCTTGGCGTCGACATCGAGACGCTGATTGCCGAGGGCGCACCCGCCGTCGAGCGAGGCAGAAAGCGGGTCGAACGCGCACTGATGGCCGGTCGGGTCGACGCCGAAGACCCAGAGGCGTGGCGCGACGACGACGAGTTGTTGTCGTATCCCATCGCTCGTATTTTGGTTTCGCTGCTCGATTCCGGTGCAGCCATCGAAAAGTACGCCGCCGCGGAGGCCAAAACAGCCGTCGAGCGGCTCGAATCGGATTTTGCTGCGGGCGACGATGGACTTAAAAGCACGACCAGCGCGCGACTGGACCGCAAGACGATTCTCGACGAGTTGGGGCTTTCGAACACCGTCGTCGCCGAGGCAAGCCAGCCCAACCGCGAACCCGAGTGGTTTCGGGTCGGCGTTGGGACGTATCTTCAGCTTACCTCTGGCTCGCGCGGTGACCGCTGGCGACTGGTCAACCGTGCAGTCGACAACGGCGAGGTCCGCATTCGTCGCGAGGAGCTATTTACCCTGTTGCAGACAGCGATCCGCCGACGGATCGCCGAAGGACTCCCATTTGACGGGCTGACCGAGGGCGAGGGGATCGTCGAACCTCTCGAAGCTGATCTCGGCGAACTCCGCCGACTGCTCTCGGAGCGAACAGTTGTCGGCCAGATCGATTTCGTCAACCGCGAGCTGTTTCCGCCGTGTGTCGAAAACCTCCTGAAAAAGGCCGAAGACGGAATTGAGTTGGAAGCCTACGAGAGCTTTACACTGATGGCCTTTTTAACGGGAATCGGGATGGAAGCCGACGAGATCGTTGCCTTCTGTGCGGAATCGTCGCTTGATCCCGAAGGAATTCGCTATCAGACCGAGTATCTCCGTGATGATCGAGGCACGCAGTATCCGCCGCCGTCGTGTGAAACTCTGAGTGCCTACGGCATCTGTCACAACGGCGACGACCACTGGAAGCAGGCGGCTCATCCGCTCGAATACTATCAACAACAGCTAGAAGCAGCCGACGACGAGCTGGTCGACTGGCGGGAGACACACGGGGTCAGCCCGGAGTAATACAACCGGCTTTCAGTCGGTTGTTTCGTCTTCGGTTACTGTCTCACCGTCGTTGTCATCGTCGTTGAGTCGCATCAGCACGAACCCGAAAACAGCCATAAGCAGTACGAATCCAGCCAGCGCGCCAACAACCGCCAGCGCGCCGTCGCTTGGTAGCCCGTCGGAACCGTCGAACACCACGCCGATCCCGATTAGGGAAGCGAGGAACAACCCGACGGCAGCGAGCGAAACCACCGTCTGTCGGCGCATTTCCTCGTCGATTTCCATATCGTCTCGTTCCTGCGGCCATCTCAAAAGGGCTTCGAAACGTGCGGCCAAACGTCCTCGACAGCCGCGCTGGAGGCCTATTTTCGGGTAGAAGCGGGGTTGGATAGCTCCAGCGCCGCTTTAGGAGGTGGGCCTCTCCACTGATTGCTACGCCATCTCATGGCTGTTATCCGACCAGCCAGCCACCGCCTCCGTTCGGTCAATTGTCGGCTATGAGGTTGTCGCTCTCGGTATCTTCGTTCGGACAGCGCGGTACTGTGGCGGTTACAGACTCGTCGTCGGCCCAGATCTGAAACCAGCCACAGAAATCCTCACCACGTGTGAGTTCGACATGCAGTTCGTCGGTCCACTCGTCGTCCGTTGTGGTGTCGACCACCTCAAGTTGGTAGCGACCGGGCTCGACGGTGAAATCCGATTCGACAACCTGTTCGTCCACGGCGAGTTGGTGAGTTGCCTCGTGGATTATGCCGTTACTGACGTGGTTGACGACGACCCAGAGCTGTCGGCTGCGACTGTCGCGGTTCTCGATCCGGAGCTCAAACGGCTCGTCTAACGGTTCGGCATCGAGACAGCCCGTCACGGCGACCACCGAGAGCGATCCAAGCAGCACCTGTCGACGGTCTACATCCATTAGCGATGTTTCCGGCTACCGGCGGATAGCATTTATTCAGGCTGTGCCTACCATCTCGCTATCAGTACTATATGTCATCGAGTGTTGTCTTTGTACTCCGACCGACGAACTCATCGAAGTCGACACCGTCGGCGAGCGCGGTCTCTTTTTTAACGCGGTAGTTACCGCCGTCGGTTACATGCAGGTCGCCGGGATGGAAAAAGTACCACGCCTCGCGGTCAAACCGAACCGCAATACGGGCTTTTGCGCCGAAGTTTTGGGCGAAATAGATGAGGGCTTCGACCTCTTCGCCGGAGAGATAGATCGGCCGACCGCTGGATGATTTGGCTTCGATGGCATAAAATCGCTCGCCGTCGCCGGCCAGCACGTCAGGCAACTCGCGGTCGGTTGCACTCCCGCTGGCTGGTGCACGCATAACAGCAAAGCCTGCCTCGTCGAGACGGTTGACGAGTTCGCGCTCGCGACGGTCGCCCTTACGGTTTGCCGACATGTCGACCTCCATAGACGCTACGTACGGTAGTCATACTGGTGGTTAGACAGTGGCTAGTAAAAGTGCTCGGAGTCGGTTACTTTGCGCGCTCGGCCAGGTCTTCTGCGGCGTTCTCCTCTGCCAAGAGGTGCGATCCGTAGAAAATCAGTGCAATCGAGATCACCAAGAGTAGATCGCCCGACCAGTGGCCCTGAACGAGACTAACGTAGACCCCAAGCAGCACGAGCAGCACCGAGAGTCCGAGATACGCCCATCCGGTTTTCATACTCGGTTCTTTCGGCCAGCCGTCTTAAATGATCGGGGTTGGGCTATGTGCCGTGGTCCCAACTGCCGAGATACTCTTGTTGGGTTTCAGTCAGCGAGTCGTGGTCGACGCCTTCGGATTCGAGTTTGATCTCGGCGATTTCGCGGTCCAGCTCGTCGGGAACGTTGTGGACACCCGGTTCGTACGCCTCGCCGTTGTCGGCCAGCTCCCGGACACAGACGGCCTGGACGCCGAAGCTCTGGTCCATTACTTCGACCGGGTGGCCGAGCGCGATCGGCGCGGCGAGGTTGACCAACCGACCCTCCGCGAGTACGTTGAGCCGGCGGCCGTCTTCGAGTTCGTAGGCCTCGACGCCGTCGCGGGCCTCGTAGATGTCGACCGCTCGCTCTTCGAGTGCGACGAGGTCGATCTCGATGTCGAAATGCCCCGCGTTCGCCAGCAGGACGCCGTCTTTCATCTCGTCGAAATGCTCGTCGACCACGACATCGCGGTTGCCAGTCGTCGTCAGAATGAGGTCGGCCTCGGCGGCGGCTTCTTCCATTGGTTTGACCTCGTAGCCCTCCATGTGGGCTTCGAGTGCTTTCCGGGGGTCGACCTCGGTGACCACAACGTTGGCGTTCTGGCCGGCGGCCTTCTTTGCGACGCCTTTGCCGCAGTAGCCGAAGCCGGCGACAACGACGGTTTTGCCCGCAAACGAGAGGTTGGTCGTCATCGCAATCGTCGCCAGCGAGGATTCGCCCGTGCCGTGGACGTTGTCGAACAGCGTCTTCATTGGTGTGTCGTTGACCGCAAACACGGGGTATTCCAGGGCGTCGTCGCGTTCCATCGCCCGGATTCGGTGGACGCCGGTTGTCGTCTCCTCGCAGCCACCAACGATGGAATCGATGAGTTCGGGGTACTCCTCGTGGATTCGGAAAATCATATCGCAGCCGTCGTCGACCGTGATCGTCGGCTCGTGGTCGATGACGGCGTCGATGGCGTCGTAGTACTCTTCATCGTCGACGCCCCGAACCGCATAGGAGGTGATGTTGTCGTGGGCATCGAGTGCCGCGCTCACATCGTCGTGGGTCGACAGTGGGTTGCAGCCAGTGATAGCGACTTCTGCGCCGCCGAGTGCGAGCAGTTCGACGAGGTTGGCGGTTTTGGCTTCGACGTGCATCGCCATTCCAACCGTCTCGCCGTCGAGTGGTTTGTCTGCTTCGAACTCTTGGCGGAGTGCCTGTAGAATGGGCATATGCTGGAGTGCCCACTCCATTTTGCGTCGACCCTCGCTTTGGGCAGCCTCGACATCCGCAAGGTGTGCAGAGACTGGTGGATATGCTGATTCGCTCATACTGGATACTCACAGCAAGCGGTGAAAACGGTACCGAACTCCCAAGCTACGCAAGGTAGCCACTGGCTACTA
>PWFE01000135.1 GCA_003554115.1 Haloferacaceae archaeon
CGGTGGCAGGCGGCCCAGCCGATATCGACGCTGTCAGGCCTCGCATCGGCGGCCTCGTCGGCCACCAATCCCTCTGGAGCCGCGACTCGCCGAGGAGTGTCCGTCTCACACGGCGAGAGGAATGCGTCGCGAACGACGTTAGTAGCCTGCTCGACGTTCCCCTCCGCAGCGTCACGCGCAGCTCTCTCAACCATCTCCTCTGCATCAGTGGGAAGGTCGGCCAATTCGCCGGGCAGCGACTGTTCAATCAGGTAGTCGGCGATCGCTGATGGGGAGTCGGTGCCGAGTCGAGCGGCGGCGGCCTCGGCGTCGACCTCGCCGTCCAGCAGTCGGTTACGGAAGGCAAACACCGCGCGGAACGCGGGCTGGTTGCCGCCCCAGTCGTCCGGCGGGATGACCGCGGGACACCGGGTATGGAACCGACAGCCCGACGGTGGGTCGATCGGGGATGGTACGGTGCCGGTCAGGAGTGTACGGTCCGTCCGCGTTGCCGGGTCGATTCGTGGGACTGCCGAGAGTAGCGACGCTGAATAGGGATGAGCCGGCGTATTAAACAGCCGCTCAGTTGGGGCGGTCTCGACGACCTCGCCAAGGTACATCACCGCGACCCGGTCGGCGACTTGCCGGACGACCGAGAGGTCGTGGGTAATGAACAGCATAGCAATATTGAGTTCCGACTGCAGTTGGTCCAGTAGGTTGAGGATCTGCGCCTGCACGGATACGTCAAGCGCTGAGGTCGGTTCGTCGGCGACGATGAACTCCGGCTCAACCGCGAGCGCACGAGCGATGGCGACCCGTTGTTGCTGCCCCCCTGAGAATTGGTGTGGGTAGCGATCGACGTGGTCGCGCTCAAGCCCGACGCGTTCAAGTAGATCGCGGGCACGCTCTAGGCGGTCGTTGGAGTCCGCGCCGATGTCGTGAACCTCCATCGGTGCCGTCAGAATGGAGCCGACACTCTGGCGCGGGTTGAGCGACGCCAGTGGATCCTGGAAGATCATTTGCATCCGTCGGCGGTACGGTCTCATTTTCCGGTCTGAGAACCCGCCAATCTCGTCTCCGTCGAACCAGATCTCACCATCAGTGACCTCCTCAAGGTTGAGCACGGTACGACCCAGTGTCGACTTACCACAGCCGGACTCACCGACGACCGCCAGCGTCTCGCCGCGGGCGACTGACAGGTCGACACCATCAACGGCCTTCACGCTCGATGACTCTCCAACGAGCTTGTCGAGGAAGCCGTCAGCCTGTGGATAGTGCTTTTTGAGGCCGTCGACGCGGAGGATTGCGTCCTCGGAGTCGACGGTCGTATCGCCGCGCTCGTCGGTTTTGCTTTCTGGTCCGTCGATGGGCATATCTGTACTCATAGCTGCTCACTCTCCGGACCGCGGCGGAGACACGCCACCCCGTGGTCGTCACCCACGTCACGGAAGTGTGGCATTTGCTCGTAACATCCCGGCTTTGCCTCTGGACAGCGGATGGCGAATTTGCAGGGCGGCTGTTCACCCACCCCGTCCGGCACACTTCCTGGGATCGGCTGGAGGTCGGCCTCCGGGTTGTCAACCCGGGGTGTGCTGGCGATCAGCCCTTGTGTGTATGGGTGTGACGGAGACTCAAATAGCGTCTCTGTGGGGGCCCGCTCGACAATCTCCCCGGCATACATGACATTGACGCGGTCACAAGTCTCCGCAACTACCGCGAGGTTGTGGGTAATGAGCAGGATCGTCGTGTCGAATGCGTCTTTCAGTTCCCGTAGCTCATCGAGGATCTGTGCTTGGATCGTTACGTCGAGTGCGGTTGTCGGCTCGTCGGCGATCAGCAGGTCTGGCTCACACGAGAGCGCGATGGCTAGCATCGCTCGCTGACGCATCCCACCGGAGAACTCATGCGGGAAGTCGCTGGCACGCGCGGCAGGTTCGGGGATCTGGACCGCCTCCAGCATCTCGATCGCACGGCGCCATGCCTCGCTGTTCTCGGCGGCACCGAAGATCTTCCGTTTCACCTCTGCCGGTAGGGAGACGGACTCGCCAACGTCTTGATTGAGTCGGACAGTCTCGGCGATCTGCTCGCCCACTGAGAGCGTTGGGTTGAGGCTGTGCATCGGATCCTGAAACACCATCGAAATGGTGCTTCCTCGTAGCTCATTGAGCCGACTCTCATCGGTGTTGACCAGCGACTCGCCACGGATCCTCACGTCGCCGTCGGCAATCTCGCCGGGGTCGTCGACTAAACCCATGATCGAGCGTGCGAGCACGCTCTTGCCCGAGCCCGACTCGCCGACGAGTCCAACGATCTCCCCCGCACCGAGCGAGAGATCGACGCCGTCAACGGCAGTGACAGTGCCTCGGTCGGTATGGAACTCTGTCCGGAGTCCTTCGACTTCGAGTAACGGTTCCTCTTCATCGACTGCGGGTTCGGCGCGCGCGTTCGGAGAGTCCGTCGCATCGCCTGAAGGGATCGAGCTCATCGGTCACTCACCTCTCCCTCTTTGACGTCAAAGACGTCACGCAACCCGTCGCCAAACATGTTGAACGCGAGTACGGTGATCATAATAGCGAACCCGGGGAAAACGGAGATCCACCACGCCTGCGAGAGGAACTGGCGGCCCTCCGACAGCATCAGCCCCCACGTGGGGGTGGTCGGTGTAACGCCGAGCCCAAGGAACGAGAGCCCCGCCTCCGCGAGGATCGCCAGCGGGATCATCAGCGTCACCTGTACGATAATCGGTGCGACTGCGTTTGGAAGGATCTCTTTCGCCATGATCCGCGTGTCGCTCATGCCGATGGCGCGTGCGGACATCACATACTCCTCCTCGCGCAGTGAGAGCACCTCACCGCGCACCAACCGGGCGAAGTCGTCGATGAACGCGACCCCAATCGCGATGATCACGTTCCAGACGCCAAGCCCGCCGGCAAATGCGATAATCCCCGCGGCCAAGATTAGCGTGGGGAACGCCCACTGGAAGTCGACATACCGCATCAGCACGGTGTCGACCCAGCCACCGTAGTAGCCGGCAACGACACCGATGGCGGTCCCTATAGTGAATGCAAACAATACGGTGGCTGCGGCGACTAAAAGCGACACCTGCGCACCGTAGATGATCCGCGAGAGGACGTCGTGGCCGTAGGAGTCGGTCCCGAGCAGGTGGAAGAACTCCCCGTCGCCGGTCGTCGAGGAAGTGGCCGGGTCCTGCATCACGGTGAACGTTGTGTTCGGGTCGTAGGGCGCGATTATCGGTGCCAACAGCGCCGTGAACACGAAACCGACGACAACGACGGCACCGGCAAGTGCCTTCCGGTCGTTTCGAAGCCCGACGACGAGTCGTTCACGGAACGTGCGCCGCGGCGCGATATGCCCGTCATCTCGGAAACGCTCGGGCGGTGCCGCGCCGGGGTACACCTCACCGCCGGCAATGCTGCTTGGATTGTTGTGGGCTTTCTCGCTGTCGTCCGTCGAGCCATCGGGTGCTGTAGGGTTGGCGCCGCTCATTGCTCACCTCCGTAGCGGATCCGGGGATCGATGAACGTGTACAGGATGTCGACGGCGAGATTGGTGAATACCATGATAGCGGCGACGAGCAGGATGACCGCCTGAGTAACGGGATAGTTCCGGTCAAGGATCGAATCGACGAGCATCCGACCGATCCCGTTGATCCCGAAGACGATCTCGACGGTGACGGAACCGACGAGGATCAGCGCGACTTGGATCCCAGCAACGGTTATGACCGGAATCAGCGCGTTCTGCATTGCGTGTTTATACAGTCGTACACGAGAGTCGACGCCTTTCGCGCGCGCTGTCGTCATGTAGGGTTCGTTCATTGTCTCCAGCAGCGACGAGCGCATCATACGCATGACAATGGCGGCGTACGGGAGGCCGACCGCGATCCCGGGGAGCAGGATGCTCCGGAACCACGGACCTGCGCCCTCCTCGACTGGCGTATAGCCGTAGATCGGAAGCCAGCCGAGCTGGACACCAAACACGATCGCAAGTAGGATGCCTATAAAGAATGCGGGCATCGAGAGCCCGAGGAACGCCGCAACTGTCGCGACGTAGTCCGCCGGCTCGTGTTTTCGAGTCGCGCTCACGATCCCAGCGGGGATCGCCAGCAAGAGCCCGACAGCGACGCCAACGATCGCGATGGAGAACGTTCTCGGAACCGCCGCCGACAGCAGCACGGTGATCTCCTGTCCCGTCGTGATGCTTGTGCCGAGGTCGCCGACGAACAGACCGGTGAACCAGTCGACGTACTGTATGTACAGCGGCTGGTCCAGCCCGAGATCCGTTCGAAGTGCTTCAACGGCTTCCGGCGTCGCTTCGGGGCCGAGCATGGCCCGAATTGGCCCGCCCGGGATCGCCCGCAAACCAAAGAAGACGACCGTCGCGACGAGCCACATCACGAAGAGCGCGTATAGAACGCGTTTCGCGACGTACCGTTTCATTCCTCGATCCAGACGCGGTGGAAGTTCCGGAGGAACGACGGAATGTGGGTGAAGCCGTGAACGTGGTCTCGGTACCCCACAACATCCTCGTCGTGGACGAGGTATGCGTCCGCCACGTCCCGAATGAGCACATCTTCAAGTTCGTGGAAGACCTCCGCACGTTCATCCTGATCGGTCACACGGCGGGTGTCACCCATCAGATCGTGTGCCTCTTGACTCTCGTAATTGTTCCAGTTCCAGACACCTCCTTGGTCCGGTAGTCGGTAGAAGTTCCAGACCGACTCCTCGGGTTCGGGCTTTTGAACGCTGCCGGAAACAGTCATCTCGTAGTCACCGTTCTCGTAACGTTCCCAGTAGGTGGCGTCCGTGACTTGATCAAGCTCGACGGAGAGACCCAGCTCACTCAGTTGGTTGGCGACAGTCCGTGCCTCCCGGAGGTTCTCGTCGGAGTTCATGATCTGGAACTCCTCATCGCCGCCCATTAGCGGTGTCCCCTCAAGTAGCTCTTCGGCCTCTTCTGGATCGTATGCCTGTGTTTGGTCCTTCTCCTCGTTCGGTCGAGCCACCCACTCAGGAAGCGGGCCGAACACACCAGTGGCAGCTTCCGCGTAGCCGAAGAACGCATTCTGGACAAGCGACTCGTTGTCGATCGCCTTTGCGAGTCCGCGGCGCACATCAACGTCGTCAAACGGCTCAAGATCGTGGTTCATCGCCAAGCCGAGCCAGCCGTTGCCGACCACACTGGAGATTTCTATGTCCGGAACGCCTTCGACCTCGTCAACGTTCTCCAGTGGTACTTGATTCGCAAAGTCAATATCGCCGGCCTGCAGCGCGTTGACCATCGTTCCCGGCTCGGGGATCATCTCGATGTCAACTCCGTCGAGATACGGAAGCTGGTTGCCCTCCTCGTCAGTTTCGTGGTAGTCGTCGAAAGCGTCAAGCCTAATGTGGGAGCCAACCTCGTGCTCGACGACTTCGAAGGGGCCGGTTCCGACGGGCTCAAGATTGTATCCCTCCCGTCCGAGTTCTTCG
Organism: Haloferacaceae archaeon; assembly: GCA_003554115.1. Next base: position 5,469 of record PWFE01000135.1, read on the forward strand.
ACAGCTGTCTCGTTGATGATCGTCGCCGCGCGACCGGGACCGCGCGTGAGGTGAGCTAGTAGTGCCGCATTCGCTTCCTCAAGGTTGAGCGCAACAGTGTAGTCGTCGATGACCTCGACTCCATCCTCATCGAGCGGTCTGAGGTCCTCGAGTCGTGTAATCTGTCCAGCATCATTCTCGAAGTTGTATCGGATGGTGTACTCTACATCCTCGGCGGTGAACTCGTCGCCGTTATGGAAGGTTACGTCGTCGCGAAGTTCGAAGACATAGCGGGTACCATTCTCCTCGACCTCCCAGTCAGTCGCGAGGTCAGGCACAACCTCGGTTTCCTCGTTCAGCGTTAACAACCCGTTGAATACGTTTGCAGATATCTGGAAGTACTGGCCGACACTGATGAACGCTGGAAAGAGGTCGCCGACCTCGCCGAGGAACCAGCCGGCGGTGAGTCGACCGCCCTGTAGTTCGTCGCCATCAACGTCACCCGGGTCGAGATCGTCACCATCATCCTCATCGCCGGCACAGCCGGCAAGAGCTGTGAGGCCGGCAGCTCCGAACAGTTTGGTGGCAGTACGTCTGTCGATGCGTGGGCCGGAGAGATCATCCGGATCAAACTGGTGTGGCATGCAGTCACATAGTTGTTGGCGTATATGCACTTAGAAGAAGGGCCGAATATTTCCGGGTTCGTGTTATTTTGATTTACAAGTAGTCATAGGTATTACGCTATCAATACATATTGATCAATATTATCTGCATTATTTGTCGGAAATTCTATGGCAAGATGTTCTAGGATTGAAGCCAAAATAGGCCTGCCGAAACCACTATTTCCTTCCGTAGATTGGCTATGTTATGCGAGAGGTGACTCTGCGAATCATCCACCGTGGGGAGCCGGAGTGTGAAGTGAGCGCTCGGCATCCCGACGTGACGATACGGTCTGTCTCCTCGATGACCGGACGGGAAGCGGAGCGAAAACGGATTATCGAACTTGAAGGACCAACACCGTCGCTGAAATCATTTCTCACCGAATTTCGGGAGACCGAGTCAGTGCTGAAAGCCGACCCACTCTCCCCTCTGACCGGCGACCATGTCTACGTGGCGCTCGTCGTCGATGCCGAGCGGTGGGACAGCATCTCCGAACGGCTCTCTGACATGGGGATCCACTATCGAATGGGCACCACGATCAACGACGGTGTTGAGCGCTGGACGTTGTATCTCGACCCAGATGACGACCTGTCTGGTGTGATTCGTTCGCTGGAGCGCGGTGGCAACGACGTGGAACTCGCTCGTAACGTCCATCTCTCGGAGATTGACCGCCCACCGGAGTTGGCCGTGAGTAGCTTTCTCGACGAACTCACGCGGCGCCAGCGGGAGGTGCTCATGATTGCCATTGATGTCGGCTACTACGACCATGGCGGTGGGGTCGGTGTCGAGGCGATCGCTGAGGAGATCGACCTTGCCACCACGACCGTCTGGGAGCACCTTTCGCGTGCTGAGGCGAAGGTGATGAATGGGGTCGCTGTCCGGCTCCCTGAGTGACTGGTCGACCCGCGCCTGCCGCCGATCGTCGACTGTCCATCCGTCGAACTCGCATCCAGACGATCCGGCGTATCGCTTCATTTTCTGAGTCTGGACTATCGGCCTCAGTCGTCTCCGCTGGGCGGACGACATCATGCGCAGGAAAGTACGTGTCACGAGCAATTCGAGGGAATCCAGTGAAAGGACGTATCGGATTCATCCCCGCGCTGAAGCGCGAGGCTTTCTCCTCGATTCTCCGTAAAAGCGCGCCCTGTATTCAGCACAAAGTTTGTATCAGGTTTTTTGGATTGAAACAGATCCCACAGTCGATATCACCCCGGAGCGATCCTCCTGTTCTCACAAATATATGAATGATCCAAAGAAATATTGAATGAGAG
>PWFE01000098.1 GCA_003554115.1 Haloferacaceae archaeon
GAATCGCCACCTGGGTTCGAGGGCTCGCCACAGGAGGCGTATCTTCGAACGTTCGAAGCCTTCGATGGTGATTACGCCCCGCCCGCGGAGTCTGCCTACGAGGCCTGGTGGGACGGCGACACACGCGGCATTCTGGCGGGGCCGCCGGCCAGCGATATGCAGCGTCGCTACGAGGCTATTGACGCCGAGGTGCCAGCCGCCTACCCGGCAGACCACATCTCGCTGCTGTTGGAGTACGGGAGCCTGCTGTTGGAACTCGACAACACCGCGGAGTACGCCACCTTCCACGCCGAGCACTTCGATTGGGTGCCAGCGTTCCGCACCCGCGTCGAAGAGACTGCAGACTCACCGTTCTATCACTGGGCCGTCCAGACGCTGGATCGAGTAACAACTGCGGCACAGGAACATATCTGCAGCGTCTGATTCCTCTACTCCTCGTTTCGTGATGGAACCGTTTTCGATATAACAACCCCGAACACACATATTCTATAAGATTGCCAACAATCCTGCTGCATGGATTGTCGACTTTTCTCCCGATGGCGGGTACTGCTTTCTCACAGTATCACGGTTGTTCGGCATTCTATATCATCTCCCGTATAAATCTGGTGAGCGAGCCGAGCCTGTCGACAATACTGACGAATTAGGTATCATGTCATACAGGAATGTGCCCAAACTGAGTCTCCGTCCGAACAGTTGAATTCAGTTCGGCTGAATATTGAAAAAGTAGTCCGACAAAAGAGGATTTACCCTCTATGCCTTAGCAGCCCCAGTCGCCACCGCCATCAGCGTCATCGTCGCCGGCGTCATCGCCCGCGTCGTCTTCTTCCGTGTCGGCTGCGTCGTCTTCGGGTTCGTCTTCGTAGGCGCTCATATCGCCATCCATGTAGGCTGCATCAGCAGCGCCGATCTGGTTGGCGGCTGCCGAATCGAGTGCTGGTGCGTCGTCGACAAGGATTTCGAGACTACTATCGCCGGTGTCACCATCGGTTCGATCCTCAAGGTCGACGCGCCATTCGTCCGGCGGTGTGTTGTCGGCGTCGTTGTTGCCGTCGTATTCGGTCCACTGTCGCATCGACCCATCGTAGACAGTGACGTCGTCGTATCCCAGGATCCCGTCAAGCACGAAGTAGCTCATACTTGCGCGGTAGCCTGTTTCACACAGCGTGACGATTGGTTCTCCCTCTTCGACGCCCTCTAGGTCAAAGATGTGTTCTTCAAGCTCATCGGCCGACCGCCAGTGGCCGCCGTCTTCGTAGTTCGTGTCGAACTCATCGCCCTCGTGGTAGTTTGCTGGATCGTCAATTGTTGCAGTCGAAATGATCGTTTCGGCATCCGGCCGGTTGTCAATGAATGCGTCGCTGCGGTCGCCAGCGAGCTTTTGATCCGTTCGTTGAAGCATCTGGGCCATACTCAGCCGGTGGTCGCTGTTGAGTTCCTCGTTGGCTTGGACGCTGAATGTTGCCGATGGAGCTTCAGGTTCGCCGCCGGTTTCGAGGTCGTACGCTTCGCCGTAGGCACTGTAGCCGCCGTTGAGAATTTTCACGCGGTCGCGAGGGAATCCCCAGTACCGGAGTGTCCAATAGGCGCGAGCGGTTCGGAGTGCATTTGGCCCTGAAAGCACGATTGTTGTCCGTGGACAGACGCCATTGCGCTGGAGAACTTCGTCCATCATCTCGCCGTCAGGAACAAGTGGACCTGCTTCCGCGAGTCCCTCTAACCGGTCAGCATGGAACTCGTTGGCATCCCATTTGAGTGCACCCGGCACGTGACCGTCTTCATACGTATCGGTCTCCCAGACCCGCATAACGACCACGCGCTCGCGATCATCGAGATCTTCAAGGTTGACGAGTCCAGCCTCCTGCCACTCGTGGAGTGTTTCGGGCTCAATGAGCGCCGACTCGGTCGACGTTGGATCCGGCACGCTGTCGTCGGCCTCCGTAGTTGGTTCCTCGGAGTCTTCGGGTTCTTCGGGTTCTTCGTCACCAGCACAACCAGCAACCGCTGCGAGTCCTGCTGTAGCTGTCAACTACACAAACCGCCTTCTGTCAAGGTGTTCCCTCATACGTATGCGTTTTTCATATCACTCTGTATGATTAGTGCTGTACCAGTGAATGTTTTATAACGCAAAACGTGGTACTGAGGTGTTGTCGACTGACTTTAGTAGTAACTAGTCATCGGTCTGCGTCGACGGTCGTGATCTGGTTCGAGTCGACACTACAGTCGGTGACTGACTCAGTGTCTCTCAGATTCGCGTCACTACGCTGTGCCAACAGTTCAACCGGATTCGTCTACAGATAAGCAAGGCGAGTGCCTCGGGACTTTTCCCCGAGGTACTTCACACCACGTACAACTCTAACAGAACTAAACTCAACATAAACAGCATTGTCACAACCATTCCGATCACAATCCGCCGCTTTGCTGTTTTGTCACCCAAATAAATGCCCATAGATCCTATAGAGTGGCAGAAAAGATAAAATCACTGAGGCATCTCTCGAATACCGATACTGGAATACTTAGGTACGAAGCCACATCAGCAGGCGTCCAACCGGGCTGGTGGCTGCCTTGAGATCCTTTCGCCGTGGAGTGAATTTCAGTCGTAGAGGGGTACGGTTCGGGCTTGTCCGTTTTTGTTCCATTACAGTAGCCATTCATGAGTTTGTCGTAATGAATGTCTCGAATATGTTTTGTATTGTGGAAAATAACTCATTATATATTCAGACAATTATTATTATCTTTCGGGAGATTCACACTATGTTTCAGCTCAAAACTCTGTAGAGTTGAAATTCGTATAGTACGCAGTCGACGCCGACAAAATCGCGCTACTCGTCCGAAAACTGCCCCATGACATTCTGTTCGGCTCGTGAGAGCCGCTGAGAGAACGCTGATGTCGAGATGTTGAACTGTTCGGCCAGCGATGCCATCGAGGGCTCCTCACCGGGTTCGTAGTAGCCTTCGTCGATGGCCAACTGGAGTGCCTCGCGCTGTTTCGGCGTCAGCACCGAGACGTCGACCTCGTAGATTTCCTCGCTTAGCTCTTCGCCAGTGCCTGTATGGGTCATACTGACGAGTCTGACGGTTGAGCCGATATCGGTGAGATCACTGACGAGATCGGAGACGATAGTCGAAGACGGCAGAAACGTCTTGATGAAAAACGAGCCCTCGCCCTCACGCAGGAAGTGTGGAATACAGCCGTAGGCCGAAAACACCGCGGTCGGACAGTGATCACAGACTTCGTCAGTGTGGTACTTCGTGATCACGCGCTCGCCGTTTTCGACGACCTCCGGCGGACAGGTGTCTTTCGTCGGCGTGTCGGTCTCACAGGATTCACAGACAGTCACTTCCGACTGACAGATCCCGTCGTCGACGCGTACGTCGATATCGATTACGTCTCCATCAAGGTCGTCGATATAACAGGGGCCACCGCGCTCGATTTCGAGGACGACCCGAAGATCCCGATTTTCGGTGATCGGTTTGGGGTTGGAGGAACCGGAGTCGACGCTATCCGAACTCATACTGATATATTCGACTGAGATTATAAAACAGCATCCCTCGGTCCCAGCCTGTGGGAAGCCGTCGACACCCGTGGCCTATTCGACACGCCGGAGATATGCCGGCGGGACGTGGTCGGTCGTATACACACTGGTGCCGCGTTTGGTGATAGCGTGGTCGTTCGCCTGCACTCCGTCGGCGTCGACCGCCAACACGGCCGGCTCGCTGGCGTGGCGTCGACCCACCTCACGGGCAGTCTCGATGTCGCCGCTCAGATGAACCTGCTGTCGACCCATCGGTGTGAGTCCCTCCGTGCGGATTGCCTCATACGCCCCGGGCGAGGTGCCGTGATACAGCGTCTCGGGGACGGGCGTCTCAGCTGACTCCAGCGAAACCTTGACCGAGTGGCCGTAGGCCGCCCGAATCCGGCCGTCGCCGACCTCGAAACGATCCTTCGGATCACATCGAACAACCGCTTCGATTGCTTCGCGGTCGATCCAGTCGTACTTATTGAGCGTGCTGTCGACGACCGACTCCCAGTCGGCCCAGCCAGCGTCGTCGAGCGTGAGGCCGACATCATCAGGGAAATGTCGCAGCGCGCCTCTGAGAAATTTCGAGACCTGTCGACGCTCGCTCGTCGACAGCAGTCTCCGACCTGAGGTGTCGCAGCCCGGGCAGACGCGACCCTCGAAGTAGCCATCCGTCTCACAGACGCGGAGTTCACTCATCGCTGGCGACCAGAGGGACGCCAGTGAGTTGAATCTGACCGATTCACTCACCACGGCTTGCTCACGCCGCTGATCTCGAATCGCGCGCCGCCGCTGTCACTGTCAGTCACGGCGATATCCCAGCCGTGAGCGTCGGCGATCTCGACGACGATTGCCAGCCCGAGTCCGGTTCCCTCCTCGTCTGTCGAGTAGCCGTCCTGCAGGACGGTCTGCTGGTTTTCGGCTGGAATGCCGACGCCGTCGTCGGCGACGAACAGCGTGGCGGTCGTCGACGTCTCCTCGGCGACACCGACGGTCACAGTGAGTGTATCTTCGGGGCTTTCGCCGGTGCCGTGGTCAATCGTGTTTCGGAACAGGTTTTCAAACAGCCGGGTGAGCCGGTCGACATCCGCGTTGATTTCGATTCCCGTCTCGACTGATAGCGCGGCACCGTTCGTCTCGGTGTGTCGCCAGGCCTCCTGAGCAACCGCCGCAACCGAAACAGGTTCGGGGTTGGTCACTGTCTGTCCCTCGCGGGCTAACTCAAGGACGTCGTCGATGATCTCTTCCATCCGGTCGGTCGCCCGGTCGACGCGGTCGAGGTGGGACAGATCACCGGTTTCGCGGGCCTGTTCGATAAAGCCGTCGGCAACGTTGATCGGGCTCCGCAGGTCGTGGCTGACGAGACTGGCGAACTTATCGAGTTTCTCGATCTGGCTTTCGAGCTCTCGCTCGCGGCGTTTCTGTTCGGTAACGTCCTGCAGCAAAAACAGCCAGCCGACGTGTCGCTCGCGGCCGTCGGAGATCGGCGTCGACTCGATGTGATAGTAGATATCGCCGAGTTCGACTGTTTGGGCGCTTGGTTCTGGGCTGGCAGTCAGTGCCTCGTAGGCAGCCTGCGAGGCCGAAAGCGTCAGCACTTGCTCGACGGTACGGCCGATAATCGAGTCGTCGGTGTGGAGCATCGCTCGGGCCGACGGATTACAGTCGACAATTCGGTCGTCAGTGTCGACGACGATCATTCCATCACGGACGTTGTCGATGACCTGTTGGCGGGCAATCGGCGAGAGGTCGACAAAACGGTATTTGACGATTGCAATCGCAAACAGCCCGCACATGGCGACAAAGCCGAGCGGCGTCGTATCAAACGCGACGAGCCCGGACAGAAAGACGGCGTTCAGCGGCAGCGGCACGAACAGCCCCGCCGCAAGCAGCAGTGCTTGGCCCCGATACAGCGCACGAGTCGACCGCACGAGCAGCTCAAAAACCAACAGCGAGGTGGCGATCACCAGCAGATAGCCGTACGTTGAGTGGATCCAAAACGCAGGGCCCCACTGCTGGTCGACGCCTAGGGGGACGGATGGATCAAGCCCTGTGAAAAACAGCTCACCGGGATTGAAAAGCACAAATAGCGCTAACAACAGCGGATGGATCGCCAGTACGGCCAGCAATGGTGGGGTGACATATCCCTCGCGGCCAGTGTACTCAAGGGCGAAGACGAACACCGCTGCCAGTCCGACGCCGACACCGAGATACATCCCCCGAATGCCGGCGACCGCGACCGAGGACCACGGCAGCGTCGAGACGAAGAGACCGGCCGACCAGACGGCCGCAGCACCCGCAGCCACACTCAGTGGTCGGGCGGCAGTTTTCTCGCGGTGTCGCCACAACACGATCCCAGTGCTGAGTGCCACGACAGTGGCGAACCCGTAGGCTCCGCCAACTGCGAGGCTCCCCACGTTCATTACACCGAGACAGTATTCGTGGCATATCATTATATATTGTGATAACTGCTGTACGGCTGTCAGATACTCCCACTCAGTGATCGTCCGTTGATCACTGTCGACCACCGCTGTGATGGGGACGGTCGACGCTCCATCGTTGGCCCGGACCGCACGCTTCAAACGGGTGGCTCGCAGACGCCAATGTATGAGTAAAAATCACGACGAGCCGGAAGATGGCCACGATGAGCCGGAGTATGAAGAACCCGAACGGACCACGTTCTGTCATGATCCAATCGGCCACAGCCACGTCTGGGCAGACATGAGCGTCGACGACCTCGTCAACCAATATGGTCATGCCGGCATCGGTGCGGCCAGCGTCCACGAGGCAGCCGACATCTACACCGAGATGCTGGCTGACGACGACTGTACCGTCTTCATGTCACTCGCTGGCGCGATGGTTCCGGCCGGGATGCGACGGATCGTCTCGGATCTCATCCGAGATGGCCACGTCGACGTGCTCGTGACGACTGGCGCGAACCTCACCCACGATTCGATCGAAGCTATCGGCGGCAAACACCACCACGGCGAGCATGAACACCCCGAGATGGACGACCGGGAGTTCGACGAACAGCTTCGGGACGAACAGGTCGACCGCATCTACAACGTCTATCTCCCACAGGAACATTTCACCCTGTTCGAACAGCACCTCCGAGAGAACGTCTTTCCACCACTGGCCGAACAAGACTCTGTGGGTATCGCTGATCTGTGTAAACAACTGGGCAAAGCCAACAGCGAGCGCAATGCCGAAGACGACGTCGACGAGGATGCGGGTATCGCGGCGGCAGCCTATGAGTCGGATGTCCCGATCTACTGTCCGGCCGTCCAAGACTCCGTGTTTGGACTGCAGGCATGGATGTATTCGCAGGTCTCGGATCTCACCCTTGATGCGCTGGCGGATATGTCTCCGCTGACCGATCTGGCCTACTACGCCGACACTGCAGGCTGTCTTTTGATCGGCGGCGGCGTCCCCAAAAACTTCACGCTGCAGACGATGCTCGTCACGCCAGGTGCGTACGACTACGGCGTCCAGATCACGATGGATCCGTCGTCGACGGGCGGCCTTTCTGGAGCCACCCTTGATGAGGCACGGTCGTGGGGCAAGCTAACGAAAGAGGCCCGAAACGTCACCGTCCAAGGCGATGCCACCGTCCATCTGCCGCTGATCGTTGCAGCGGCCCGCGAGCGGCTCGAATCAGACGACTGAGCTGTTGGCTATCCGGCCCGTAGCACTCATCAGTCACTGCTCGCCGAGGTGGCTTTGGGCGACCGCGTTGACCACGGCTCCAAACAGGATGACGAACGCACCGAGATACAGCCACGTGACAAACAACAGCAGCGCGCCGAGGACGCCGTAGACCTGATAGTCGGCCGCATAGGTCGTATACAGCGCGAAGCC
>PWFE01000086.1 GCA_003554115.1 Haloferacaceae archaeon
CGTGTGGCGTCACGTCGGGGTGGGTCGTGTAGTAATGTTCCTTTATGTGATCGATGTCGACCGTCTCGGCAACGCCCGGCTGTTGGTAGACATCCCGGAGGTAGCCCCAGAGGTTCTCGTACTGATGGATGTACTGGACGTTGCACATGAAATGAGTGTGATAGACGTGATCGAACCGAATGAGCGTCGTAAACAGGCAGATGTCGGCCTCGGTGAGCTGATCGCCAGCGAGGAATCGCTGGTCTGCCAACACCTCATCCCAGTGGTCGAGTGCGTCGAACAGCTCCTCGACAGCCTCGTCGTACGGCCCCTGTTTGCTCGCAAAACCGGCCCGATAGACGCCGTTGTTAATGGGTTCATAAATCTCGGTGATAATCTCGTCGACCTCCTTGCGGATCGATTCGGGTGCGAGATCGACATCTCGCTCGCCAATGTCACAGAAGCCGGTCGAAAGCATCCGAATGATCTCGCGGGATTCGTTGTTGACGATGGTCTCTTCTTTGGTATCCCAGAGGACTGGGACGGTTACTCGGCAGGTCGCCTCAGGGTCGGCTTCGACGTATAATTCGCGAAGATACTCACTACCGTAGAGTTTGTCCACAGTACAGCCGTCCTTGTCAGGGGTGAACTGCCAGCCGTCCTCGCCGCGGTAGGGGTCAACTACCGAGACGTCGATAGCGTCTTCGAGACCCAGCAGCGCGCGGACAAGTAGGGTGCGGTGAGCCCACGGGCAGGCATAACTCACGTACAGGTGGTAGCGACCGGCTTCCGCCTCGAATCGGTCGTCAGGCTCGGCATCGACGTGCTCAGGCACATCGGATCCAGCAACCCAGTCGCGAAACGGAGTTGTTTGTCGCTCGAAGGCGCCGTCTTCGTTAGTCGTCTGAAACGCGTCGGTTCGCCATTCGCCGTCGACGAGCATGTTCATAAGTACTGAAAAGAAGCGATCGACGCTCAAAAGGGTTCCTTGCGGTTGTGTCGATGTTACTACCCACCGCGAACGACGGATCACAACAATTTTGACCACTCAAAGATATTACTAAGTTGTATGTCCGAATTCAGCGGCTTCAGTCCGGCAAGCTCAGCACAGGTAACCCGCGCGATCACCGAAGAGTTCAGCGAGGAGTTCATGGAGTACACCGAAAGCGACGTGATCATCGTCGGTGGCGGTCCATCGGGGCTGATGGCCGCCAAGGAACTTGCCGAACAGGGTGTGAAAGTGATGGTTGTCGAAAAGAACAATTATCTCGGCGGCGGCTTCTGGCTCGGCGGCTTTTTGATGAACACATTGACCGTCCGCGACCCGGCCGACGAGGTCCTCGACGAACTCGGCGTTCCGTACGAAGAAAGCGACGAGACAGAGGGGCTCTACACTGCCAAAGGCCCACACGCCTGTTCGGCCCTTATCAAGGCTGCCTGTGATGCCGGTGTGAAAATCCAGAACATGACGGAGTTCACCGACATCGTCGTCCGCGAGAACCACCGTGTCGCCGGCATCGTCATGAACTGGACGCCGGTCCACGCACTGCCTCGCGAACTCACGTGCGTCGACCCGATCGCCGTCGAGAGCGATCTCGTTATCGACGCGACCGGTCATGAGGCCGTCGTCGTCTCCAAGCTCCAAGAACGCGGCGTCCTCAATGCCCCCGGAATCGAACACGCCAACGAGCACAACACCGGCATGGACAAAAGCGGCGACAACGAGTACGGCGCGCCCGGCCATGATTCGCCCGGCCACGACTCGATGTGGGTCACCGAGAGCGAAGATGTCGTCGTCAACGAGACCGGTAAACTCCACGAGGGCGTGATCGCCACCGGCCTCGCCACGGCGACCGCACACGGCCTGCCACGGATGGGCCCAACCTTTGGTGCGATGCTGCTGTCGGGCAAACGCGCAGCCTCTATCGCACTCGACGAACTCGGCAAGGACGGCGCAGCCGTCGACTTCTCTGTCGCCCCGTCGCCAGCTGACGACTGAGATCGCTGCACATCCCTCGGCTCCACCACTCGACGCTTCTTTTATATTCCGTTCAGCGTATGTTAACTGACTCCCGAACAGTTCTTACTGGCTGAGTGCCAACGCTGGCTATGTACGTGCTGGGTCACCTCGGCATCTCGCTTTTGCTGTATGCGCCGATTGCGGCGTGGTTGGTCTCGACGGGCCAGCCAACGCTTGCGGCACTCACCGGGCTGGTGATGGTGGCACTCTCATCGCTGCCCGATGTCGACACACAAACCCACCGAATCGCCCACCGGGGACCGACCCACACCGTCTGGTTCGCACTTGGAGTCGGCTTAGTGGCCGCAGTCGGCAGTGGTCTCGGTGCAGCCTATTTAAGTAGTCTCTCACTACCGCCGCTGTGGGCGGCGGGCTGGTTCGGCTCGGTCGCCCTCGTTACGATCTGTGGCCACCTCGCCGGGGATCTGATCACGCCGATGGGCATCTGGCCGTTTCGGCCGCTGTCGACCTATCACCGTTCGCTTGATCTCACTCCCTCGAAAAATCCACGAGCGAACCGGCTGTGGTTTGCTGCTGGTGTCGTGGTGCTGGCAGCGACGCTGCTGGTAGTCGTCTCCTAACCGCTTTCAGTCGACCGTCCCACCGCTGAGCCGCGCGAATCCTTGTGCACGTGTGTCGTGTACGGCGTCCGAACATCGCTCGCCGAGTCGGCGGTGAGCGGCGGCTACTCTGCGGTCGAGTCGACCCATCGGGTCGTCGGACAGCTTGACCGGTTTTGGATTCGCGTTCGTGACGAACAACCGAAACAACCCGTTTAATTGACGGGCTTGTTGCTGGCTGCTCCGGGCGAGATCCAGCAGGCCGAGCCGGCCGCCCGATCCAACCATGTCGGCCCAGCCATCGATCACTCCGGCTGGATCATCGAACATCCCGACGACGAGGGAGGCGAACACACAGTCGACGCCGCTGTCGAGTGGTAGTCGAGTCGCATCGCCCCGGACAACGTGGACGTTTTGCCAGCCATGGCGGTCGATTCGGTTGCGTGCAACGCCGAGCACGCCCGGGCTCATGTCGACGCCGATTACCTGACCCTCGGGGCCGACCGCCTCGTACAACAGCGGGAGGTTCGCCCCGCTGCCACAGCCCATCTCGACGACAGTGTCTCCCGGTTGGGCCGCCAGTCGGTCGACCGCAGCGCGTCGAACGGTTCGGATGCCGGGAGTGTGGACGGCGACGAGATCGTACAGCCGCGCCCAGCGCGTGTAGAACTGCTGTGTCGACCCTGTCGGCTCGCTCATGGACAGTCGACGGCCTGCGGGCTCAAAAAACAGGGCGTGGCTAGATGACAGATCGGACAGCCGATGCGACTGTTGGTGCGTCCGGGCCGAGCACATACGAGATTGGCTCGATTCCGAACCCACCCGTCTGGTACAGCACAAACGTCTCGGTCACCTCGCGGTCGGCGAGCGCCTCACCGATGGCAGCGTCGAGTTCGTCGCGGGCTTCGGTGTCGAACTGAACAGTGGCGTGCCCTGCGTTCTCGAACGCTTGGATAAGCGAGCTGTCGTACGAAATGTTCACTCCGGCTTGGACGTCGACGGCTTGGGCGCGAACCGCCAACAGAACTGAGGCTGCATGTTCGCTGACGCCAAACTCCGGGTCCGAGGGAACAGTCGCTCGACCCTTGATATCGAAAATCCGGCCCGGAACGCCCGCCACATCGTCGACGTTGGTCGCATCCGGCAGACACTCGACGAGGTTCGAACCGACGTTGGGAATCAGCGTCGCAAACCCACTGGTCGAAGTGAGCGTCCGGAGTCCACGACGGACCGAAGAACGGACCTCTTCTGTCGTTCGAATTCGGCTGTCTGGGTCGTGGACCGAAAAGTCGACGTCGGCGTCGGTGAGCGCGGGCATCGCTTCCTCGTGGAGTTCGGCAAGCAGGTCGCCGTCTTCGAGCTGCCGAATCAGTACCTCGATTTCGACGAGTGCTTGGACCCGGCTCATATCACCTGTCGACAGGCCGTCGGCGACCCGTTCGACGAGGTCGACGATCCGGTCGTCGCCCGCAACCCGGTCGTTGCGGGCGACCTCGCCGTGGGCGTACTTCGAGACCGCCGACTGGCTGATTCCGAGCACGTCAGCGACCTCCCGCTGAGTCAGATCACGCGCCCGCAGGGATTCGGCCAGCATCGACCGAATCGTCGGCAGGAACTCCTCGACGACCAGTTCTTCGATGAATTTCATTGAGTGTCCTCTTGGGGTGGGTCGGCTTTGGCTTCGTCGGTGGCGACGAACTCGGGGTCATCTTGGATTTTCGAGGCTCGTGGGCCGACTTGGTCTTGGTATTTCGAGCCGCGTTCGCTGCCATACGGCCGCGTCGACGTCGATTTGAGTTCAGTAAAGACGAGTTGAGAGACGCGCATCCCCGGTGAGAGGGCGACCGGGGCGGCACCCAGATTCGAGAGTTCAAGCGTGATCTGTCCACGGTAGCCCGGATCGACAAAGCCCGCAGTTGCATGAACGACAACCGCAAGCCGGCCAAGCGATGATCGTCCCTCGACAGTGGCGACGAGATCAGATGGAATCTCGACGCGCTCTTTGGTGGTGCCGAGCACGAAATCACCCGGATGGAGAATGAATTCGTCGCCCTCTTCGACATAGGTTTCCCGAACGTACTCGTCGACTTCCTCGGCGCGATTGGGGTGGATACACGGAATGTTGGTGCGTTGGAACTCCAAAAACTCCGAGCCGAGTCGCATGTCGATGCTCGCCGGCTGGACCTGGGTGTCGAGATCGTCAATGGGGTCGACGACGAGATCACCCTCGCCCAGACGTTCGAGCAGATCAGTGTCCGATAAGATCATTGTGTGATGCGTTCGAGGGAGTGCTTAAAATTCAACTGGTCACTGGCGGCCGATCCACACGCTCTTGTGAGTTCCAGCCAACAGCCAGCTATGAAACAGGTTATCGCCGCCCGGACGGATCTCGGGATGGGACGGGGCAAACTTGCCGCCCAGGTCGCCCATGCGTCGCTGTCAGCCTACGAAGACACCGGACGAAAAGCCCGCAAAGCCTGGAAAGGCGGCGGCCAAAAGAAGATCGTCGTCAAAGCCCCTGACGAATCGACGCTCTTCGATCTCGCCGACCAAGCTCGTCGAGACGGCCTGCCGCACGCCATCATTCGGGATGCAGGTCACACCCAACTCGACTCTGGTACCGCCACTGCGGTGGCAATTGGTCCTGCCGAGGAGAACCTCGTCGACCGGATCACTGGCGATCTCTCGTTGTACTAACAGCCTTGAGACAGTCGAGTATGAGTCGGAATCACCACCGCTGTTGATTGCTTTGTTGCTTTTTATCCTACCTGAGCGAAGAGGTTTGCATACAATCGGTAGCTATGGCTGTGCGGGGAGCCTCCAGCCATCGAACCCCATTGCACAGACACAACGTTTAGCTACTATCGGATTATAATAGTCGGTTATGGGTGTGCTCATCACAGGCGCGAGCCGAGGAATTGGCCGGGCAATCGCACTAACGCTCGCCGAAGACCACGACATCGCTGTCAACTACCGAGCGTCGAAGGCTGCTGCCGAAAAAGTAGTCGAGGCCATCGAACGGAAGGGCAGCAACGCTATCGCAGTACAGGCTGATGTCCGCGATTCTGAGGCAGTCGATTCGATGGTTGGGACTGTCGTCGACGAGTTCGGCGGCCTCGATGCGCTGGTCAACAATGCGGGTACTGTCGAGCCTGATCTCGCGACGAATATCGACGACGAACAGTGGGATCGCGTGCTTGAGACGAATCTCACAGGAGCCTTTTACGTGACACGCGCTGCCATCGACCATCTCGAACCAGACGGCGACGTGGTGTTCATCTCCAGCATTGGCGGCACCGGTGGGACGGTCGACGCCGGCTATGCAGCAAGCAAGGCGGGCCTCCACGGGTTGACCCGCGCGCTTGCCCGAGAGTACGGTGACAGCGGGCTGCAGGTCAACGCGGTCGCCCCCGGTCCTGTCGAGACGGAGATGAACGGCACCATCGTCGAGTACCTGGAGTCGGTCGACTTCCGGGGTCACGAACACATTGATACGCATCTTCCTGAGTACGCCTGCCAGCCCGAGACTGTTGCTCACACAGTCGCGTATCTACTGGAAAACGACTACATCCAGGGCGAAATCGTCAACGTCAACGGTGGGATGCAGTTCCAGTAACGACTCTGCTGCTGTACCGTTCACAGAGACACAGCGGAGCCGACAGCGCTGTTTCTTGCAGCGTTCGCGGGGATTTGGCTACGAGTCCAGAAGGGACAGGACGATGTACGTCGACGGAAACAGCACAGTATGCATCGAGCCACTCGCCAGCCTCTTGACGTACTCCGGACGGTGATCGACCATGCGTGAGGCCCACCCAATCGAGCAGGCGGTAGGCATTGACTACTATATAAGTGACAGCGACCCAATCGGCGGTCGACTCCGCACCGAACCAGAGGATTTCAAGGTCGAGGAAATCGAGAACTTCGATCCCGAACCGCTCGACGCCCCTTCAGGGGCCTATCCCGAAATCCTCCTGCGAGCCACACTCCGCGAGTGGGACACCAACGATTTCGCTGCCCAAATCTCCGATGCGATGGGAATCAGCCGCGAGCGCGTCGCGTGGGCCGGCACCAAGGACAAACACGCCGTCACCACCCAACTGTTTTCGATTCGGGATGTTGAGCCAGCGTCGGTCGAGGCTCTCGATATCAACGGCGCGGAAATTGAGGTGCTGGGCCGCACCGGGCGGTCGATCTCCTTTGGCGATCTTCACGGCAACCGCTTTGTCATTCGCGTTCGAGACGCCCACTCCGAGGCCGCCGCTCGAACTGAGGCGACAACGACCGCGCTTCAGGAATTAGTCGACGGAGACGAGCGAGGCTCGTCAAGCAACCGGACACAGTCCGGTGACGGAGGCGAGCAAAGCTCGCCAAGCAGCCCGAGGCAGTCCGGCGACGACCAGACCGCGGGCGTCCCCAACTGGTTTGGCCAGCAACGCTTCGGCAGCCAGCGACCAGTCACCCACGAGGTCGGCCTCGATATCGTTCGCGGCGAGTGGCGCGAGGCCGTCCTCTCATACGTCGCCAACCCGTTCGAGACCGAACGCGAGACAACCCAGAGCGCCCGCCAGTTCGTCGAACGCGAGGCCGCCTCCGCCGAGCCGGACTGGCAGGCCTGTCTCGACGAAATACCGGGCTATCTCGGCTTCGAGCGATCCATGCTCCATCGGCTCGTCGAGGACGGTGCGGAGAAACCAGCGGATTTCCGTCACGCACTCGAAGCCGTCCCCTGGAACCTCCAGCGACTGTTTGTCAATGCGGCTCAGTCCTACATTTTCAACCGAATCCTCTCAGAGCGTCTGCGCCGCGGCCTTCCCTTTGATCGGCCCGTCGAGGGCGATGTCTGTTGTTTCGTCGACCGCGAGGCACCGGACGGGCTGTACGCACCAGATACCGACCGCCTCCAGCGCGTCTCTGGCAAGCGCGTGAGCGTGATGGAACGCCACTGCTCTCGCGGCCGGGCCTTTGTTACGGCCCCCCTAATCGGCACTGACACCGAGTTAGCCAGCGGCGAACCCGGCGAGATTGAACGCGATATTCTCGATGAGTTGGATCTCACTCGGTCGGATTTCGATCTGCCCGGCTCGTTCGAGTCGAGTGGCACTCGGCGGGCGATTTTGGTTCGAACCGATCTGTCGGTCGACCCAACTGACCTCCGCTTCGAGTTCGCACTCCCGAGTGGGTCGTATGCGACAGCACTGATGCGGGAGTATCTCAAAAGCGGACCCTTGGATCTCTGAGCACACGACTCAGTTTTCGGTCGAAAACAGCGTATAATCCTTTTCGGAGGCTGCAAACGGCATCACCGTCGCGTTTCGCTGGGCGACCCACGACAGCCGGAGTACAAACGAGGCGAGAATCGCAAGCGGTGCGAAACAGGCAACCATCGCGACCATCGTCGCCCCGACGATTGCGGCTGCTGGCAGGGCCTCGATTGCGGCCAGATCGTACACCGCCAACGTCGCAGCCAAAAACAGCTGCGCTGGCAGACCGACGATCAACAGCACTCGCGAGAGAAACGAGAGCTCCTTTGTGATGTACACCGTCCGAAAGTATTTGCGAGCGACATCGATATGCAACAGATGTTCTCGGATCGACCCGAACAGCGCCCGCTGGTGGTCAGTAAGCCGTTCGCCGTACTCGGTTTCGATCCACGCCAGATCGTACAGCTGATTCGCCTGTGTCGTCCCCAGCGTCGCCGCAATCGCCCCGAAGATCTGCTCGTCGACCGCGGGCGTATCAAGCGCCCTCGTTACTGCGTCGACATCGCCGCGGAGTGCGTCGACCAACTCGGAGATTTCCGATGAGAGATCCTCATCAGCTGTCTCGGGAATGGTGTCGGCCAGCTCTTGGGCGCGTCTGTCGAGATTCGTATGCAGCATGAGCAGAAACGAACCCGGTTGGACCGGCGTCACCGACTGCTCCATGATCTGTTGGATTTGGTTGCGGTACTCAACAGCGTTTCTGGTTCGCTGTTCCAGATCGCCTGGCGAGCCGAGTTCTCGTGAAAAGACGAGCTGGTTGATCGCGATCACGACAGTGATAAGTGTGAGATTACCGCCGAGAAACGCGCTGACAAGCAGGTAGAGCGGATCGCCCGGTGCTCGCGGAAACAGCCCGACCACAAGCAGTGCGAGCAACACCACAAGAATGCCGCCGAGCAGCGTCCCGGCAACTGTGAGTCGACGCCCGTCGATGACGACCCACTGGAAGATCGACCGACGTATTTCGATACTGTCGCTCATCAGTATCTCATTTTGAGAGCACTCCAATGCCTCTACTGGCCGTTTGTACTGTTCAGTTGAGCCAACGTCTCCTACGATTCTCATCGAGTCACCATGCCTGAGCCGCCGAACGATACCGAATACTCGCACCGCAGACCGAACGACGTTTTAGGCGTTCGGTCAAACAGGAAGGTATGCGTTGTGGGCAGTGTCACGCTGACCTCGACAGACCGGGCGACTACTGTCTGGTCTGTCACACTGCCAACTGCGACGGGGTGGTCGTCTCTTTCGCCCGCGACGAGGCCACGCTCACAATGCTCGACGGCGAGACTGTCCTCGGAGAGACGACGATCACCACGGTGCCGGAGGTCGACGACGACACTGACGACCGGGCGACCGTCGTCGAACTCCGAAACTTCGCGGGCCGCGTAGCCGACGAAATCCAGCGCAAACGCCCCGAAACCGTGTTTGCCGCAGGCGACCGCGAGCCGCTTCGAGAGGCACGCACACAGCTCCATTATGAGTTTTATCGCGTCCCCGACACCGAGCCGGTCCAGGCGGTGATCGACCGCCGGGGGAATCGTGCGCTGGAGGTCGTCGACATCCCACCCCGCGAGAAGATCGGCGGCAGCCACTCGACGATTATCGGCGACCGTCGTGGCCGAAAAGCGATCAGCGTTGTCGCGGATCATCCGCACGTCAAAAAGATCATCCCTGGTCCCATCGATGCCGGCGGCATTGGCTCCCAGCAGGGGCTTCGAGCCAAAATTACGCGCGCAGATACGAATGGGAACGTCCGGATGCTGCTCCGGGATGGCTCAAGCGTTCAGGAAAACCGGCTGGTGACGACTGCGATGGATCTCGAAACCGGCGAGCGCGTGCGGGCGGATCTCAACGATGCGCTCGCCGAAGCAGAGTTGCAGTAACTGCTATAGGCGGTCGACTGCGTCGGTTTCACACGGTCGAGTGGACTCAACAGCTTTTTAGGCGTACTGGAAGTAGCATTGTCCACTATGGCCGAAAACAAGGCACGATCGACTGGCTCTGCGGGCCGCTTTGGTGCGCGGTACGGACGAGTCTCACGCAAGCGGGTCAAAGAAATCGAAGCAGGCATGCAGAACGCCGAAGTCGACGGCGACAGCGTCAAACGCGTCGGCACCGGCATCTGGATCAACGAGGAAACCGGCGAGAAGTTCGCTGGTGGGGCGTACAAACCCGAAACCCCCGGCGGACGACAGGTCCGACGGTCGATCCGTGCGGCACTCGCTGACGACGAATAACGCATGAGCTACAAATGTTCCCGCTGTAAACGCGACGTCACGCTCGACGAGTACGGCGGTGTCCGGTGTCCCTACTGTGGCCACCGTGTGCTGCTGAAAGAACGCGGCGGCGGCATCAAAGAAGTCGTTGTCGAGTAGCCGCGTGTCCACCCAGTCGCATTCTGCTGATCTCTGTTTTGAATACCCAACAATCGAGGACGCCCAGCGTGTCGACCGCAGCATTCGCATTGAAGTCGACGAACTCGACGATGACCGCTCGACGGTGGCGGTCGACCGTGAGGCGGCTGAACTCGCAGTCGAGGTTACGGCCGCCGATCTCGTCGCGTTGCGAGCGGCGATCAACAGTTGGCTCCGGTACGTCTCGGTTGCCGAGCAGATCGCTGGCTGTGCGTCGACACGCCTCTCGTAACTGTCCAATACAGCCAGTATAGTTACTGAAACACCTGTTTCGGGTAGTCGAAGGAATTGCTGGGGTTTTTGAGTGTGGCGACCAACCCTGTGGGTATGCAAGGTAATCTGCCGCCGGAAGCCCAAGAGAAGCTCGAAACGCTCCAAGACCTCCAAGAGACCGCACAGAACGTCGCCCAGCAGAAACAGCAGAGCGAAACTGCACTCTCCGAGACCCAGACCGCCCTCGATGCACTCGACGGCGTCGACGAAGACTCAGTGATGTACCGTGAAGTCGGCGAGTTGCTGATCGAAACCGACTACGAGTCGGCCGCCGAGAAACTCGAATCCAAACAGGATCAACTCGAAGTCCGCGTCGAACAGCTCTCCAAACAGGAAGAGCGCGTTCAAGAGCGATTCGAGAAACTCCAGGATGAACTCCAAGAGATGCTCAGCGGGATGGGCGGTCCGCAGGGTCCCGGCGGCGCAGCCTAAATGTCGGAGCCAACCGACCAACAGGTCGTCGAGACAGCCGCTGAAGCCGCCGAAGGCCTTGTCTTCGCGCGGTTTTCGAACAGCGAGGTCACAGATCTGGATATCACCGTCGGCTTCGACGAGGGTATCCTTGATGTCGACGTCTACTTACATACCGTCGACGACGCCGAGGCCGACCCTGAGGCAGTCGCCCAAGAAGCGATTGAGGCAGCTGAAGCCGCGGTCGACGAGCTGTTTGCCTAACGCGGTCTCGTACCGCGTTTGTGTTCATGAACACCGAGCGACAGCTATCAGGCGAAGAGAGCAGACACCGAGCGTAATCGACGGCAGCTTTTTCGGGATATAAAAGTAGTCAGTGACTACTCGCAGATCGAAACGAAGTTTTCGAACACTTCTTCGCCTTCTTCGGTGTGGATCACTTCTGGATGCCACTGGACGCCGTAGAGATCTCGGTCGGTGTCGCTCATCGCTTCGATGCCACAGACATCCGAGGTGCCAGTGTGGCTAAAGCCATCGGGGAGGGTTTTGACCTCGTCGGCGTGGCTGGCCCACACCCGCGTGTCGGGTGCCAGCGAACCGATCAGTGGATCCTCCTCGTCGAGGATTTCGACCGTAACGTCGGCGTAGCCGCCATACTCGCCGGAGCCGACAGTGCCGCCAAGTTCGGTTGCGATCAACTGCATACCAAGACAGATCCCGAGAACGGGAACGTCCTGCTGGAGATACTCCGGCGAGCGACCGATTCGATCCATGTCCGGCCCGCCCGAGAGAACGATGCCGTCGGCTTCGATTTCGCTCGGGTCGACATCGTTGTCGATGAGTTCGGTCTCAACGCCGAGATCGCGGAGCGCGCGGTGCTCCAGATGAGTGAATTGGCCGTGGTTGTCGATAACAACAATACGAGTCATGGACGCTGTTGGACGGTGACGCTCAAAAGCAAACCGGATCGGGCCGAAATATGCGCATCTGTCCAATCTGCTCAGTCGGCAGCGAGTCGCTCGGCTTGGACTGTCTCGACGTACTCCAGAAAGTTATCGAACAGCTGTTTGGCCTCGCAGGCCGCGGTATAGTGTTCGTCGGTAATACCGTCGAGAACCTGTTGGATTCGGGACGCTGCAAGCTGGTCGGCTTTACCGGTTGTCACCAACTCGGCGGTTTTCATGTCGTACTCGGGGTGGAACTGTACACCCATCGCTCGGCCCTTACGAAAGCCGTGAATTCCGTAGTCGTTTTCGGCGAACACGGTCGACCCCGGCGGCGGTTCGGCGACCCGATCCGAGTGCGTCGTAAAGACGGTCATCGAATCGTCGATGCCCTCAAGCAGTCGACTCTCGCCGTCGTGATTGACGGTCCGATACCCGATTTCGTACTCGCCCATCGCTTCGACGCGGCCGCCCAGCACGTCTGCCAGTAGCTGGTGGCCGAAACAGACGCCCAACACGGGGAGGCCGGCTTCGACCGCACCGCCGACCCAGGTTTTGAGCTGGCCGATCCACTCGCGATCCCAGTAGACCGAAGCCGCCGAGCCGGTGACGACGACCCCGTCGTAGTTGTAGCCGTCGGGAAACTCTCCGGAAGGGTTGTGAAACACCTCGATGTCGGCATCTAGCTCCCGGACGAAGTTTCGCCGGGTGTCGACGGCCTTGTGCGCTGCGTTTAACAGCGCGATGCGAAGCCGTGTCATCGATCGGTGTTCGTCGGTGTTCGGGTGTTGTCTTGTCGGAGTTTTGTACTGCTCATATACACATTGCTCATCAGCCGGCCTCCAGCGATGGTGTTCGACTGACGTCTTCGTGGAGTGCGGCGGCATGTTCGAGTCGACGCTCTCGGGCTTCCTGCTCCGAGAGATGGTGTCCAATATCGAATTCCCGACAGATTGGTTCGTAGGCTGCGACATCGAACCCCATTCGATTGAGGTAGGCTCTGACTACTGGCGAGGCCAGCCCCGATTCGACCGCCTCGTCGACGTACTCCCTGATGGCTCGAAACTCGGGGAGAACGATCTCATCAGTTCCTACACCGCCGGTCTCGCCAGCAATCTGAACCTCCGCAGTTCGAACCTGTTCGACGATTTCGGCCATCGTATCAGCCAACCGGAGGATGTCGCTGGGCAGTGCTGTATCCGGCGAGCGCCATTCGACGGTCCCAAACGTGTCTCTGAGTTGGACGGGCGTCCAGACTGCGCTTTCGGGATCGAAGGCGGTCTCGAACTGTACAGGATCGACACCGGCTTCGAGTGCACGCTCGAAAAACGCCTCGTAGCAGGCCTCGATCCGTTCGTCCCACGCATCGAGCCTGTCGAGATACGGCCACAGTCGGCCCTGCCTGTCGAACTCCCGATAGGCAAGTCGACGGTAGAGCTGTGAGCGAGCGCCGGCTGCCAGCCCGTGGCCCCGAAAATGCTGTGCGGAGTTGACCAATGCCAGTGCGGGATCGAGCGCGACGAGCGTGTTGAACTGCTCGCATGTACAGCCGGGCTGTTGTTCGAAGTGGATGTGGGTTCCCGCACAGTGTCGGACGTACTGGAAGTCCGAACCGAGTATCTCCTGTTGGATCTGCGTACGATCGCTTTCGAGCTGTTCGACTGTTTCGGTGTTCAACGGCGTTGCCAGCGGAACAAGCCGTTTGTCCACGTTTTCAGCCTGTTTGGCGACGGCACGTATCCGTTCGAGAAGCTCCTCGCGGAGTTCGGCACTCGATTCACAGGGCGTTGTTTTGATCTCGACGAGCGGTTTGACGAACTCGCGTTCGGCTCCCTCCATCTCCGCCAACTCACCGGGTTCGACTAGTCGACCCTCGGTGTCACATACCCAGTATTCGACCTCGATACTTCGCCGGAGTGGGGGTTCATGTACTGTCACGGCTGGCGTGGATTGATGCAGTCGGCTGGCGTCTTGCGGTCGGTCGATCTCGCAGAGCTGTTGGCTGGCTGGGTTTGGAACGGTACTGTGTGGAATTCACATGCATAGTTGGTGTGTGGCTTTGAAACACTAAAAATTGCGTACGAACGTCTTGATACAGCCTTAAATTCTGAATATGTACCTAGAGAATGCAGCTATTGGGTCCGGTCTGTTGAAACAGGTGGTGCTACTGGCGAGCTGATAAATCGCTACTACTCACTCGTGTAGCTGACAGCGCCGACGAGTTGGTCGACCCGTTCGCTGGCGGCAAGCAGTGCGAAACTCCCGCCAAGGACGATCCCCCACAGCGTGTGAGCGAGCAGCCCACTGACCGCCAGTGTGGGAAGCGTTGCCGGCTCGCCGATTGCCAACAGCCATAGTGGCATCACGACGCCAGCAGCGACAAGCCAGAGCACTGCTCCCCAGCCGATGCCGACCAAGGCGGCCCCTGCTGGTGTCGACACATACTGGCCAATCGCGTTCGCCCGACAGCCGGTCGCGAACAGCAGCGCGAAAACCACGCTGTGAAACAGGTGGGTGACCCAGCCGATGCCAACGTGTTCGACACCGTACAGCGCGCCGATAACCGGCATCGCGCCAGTTGCAACCTGATAGAAGCCGCCCATAGCGACACCCGCGAGCAGCCCGGCGGCTCCGACTCGCATAATCGTCGGCTGGCTGAGGCCAATCCGGCCTGTAACCCCTTGGCCCGTCGGCGACTGCGGGAGTTGGATCGAGACGTAGTGTCGACCGTCATCGCTGCCGGTACTGATCCGGCCACCGTAGCGGTCGACTAACAGGCTGACAACCTGTAGGCCGAACCCCGCACCCGGGTCGTCGTACTCCGGGAACTCACCGGACTCCAGCAGCGTTCGCTGACGGTCCGGTAGCCCATTGCCGCCGTCTTCGATGCGGATCTCGACTGTTCGTGCGGTCGGCTTGATCCCGACCGTGATCGGCCCCTCGCCGTGTTTGACGGCGTTTTCGAGGAGTTCACTCAGTATCATCTCTAGGCGGTCGTCGGCCGCCACAGTCTGTCCGTCGGAGTGTGGCTCGACGCTGATCTCGCGGTCGGTCGAACGCCGGTAGCTCTCGACGACGCGTTCGACGGTTGGGTGGACTGTCACCGCAGTGAGATCACTGTTCACGTTTGGCGAGGCGATACGGCCGACCGCTTCGATAGTGTCGGTTATCTTGTTGGCAGCGTTGTCGACGGCTGCCACCGACTGTCGACGCTCGGGTTGGTCTTTCAACAGCGCGGCATGGCCGTCGATGATGGCGGCAGCGTTGATCACATCGTGGCGCAACAGCCGGTTGACCAGCGTCGCCCGGTTGGCTGTCCGCCGTATTTCCCGTCGCTTACGTCGGTTTGCTGCCGACCGATCTCCGATCAGAATGCCGCCGACTGCCCCACCCAGAAGTAGGTTGGCAACAAGCGGCTGTGAGCCGTCGAGTGGCTCGACCATCCCGCCGACGGTCATTGCTTCAAGTTGAGTAGCCCCGATCAGTCCCACTGCACCGACTGTCCCGATACCGCACCAGACCGTCACCGTTCGGGCGTATGCTGTGGAAAACTGCCCAACAGCGAGGATAACTCCGTACAGCGAAAGCCCCAGTCCGACAGCCAGCGGACCCAGACTCAACAGCACAAACGAAAGGGTGTGTTCGACCTGTATGGTCTGGGCGACGAACTGACGACTGAGAACGAACCCGACTGCTGCAATCGCGACACCACCGTACCGATTCCAGCCGACAGCGGAGCCTGTCATTCAGCATACGTTGAACATAACGTTATTAAATAGGTCGCCGGTTGGGGCTATTGGATGCACAACCGTGTGGACCGGCTTGGTCGACTCTGACACTGCAGTGCGATGGTGGTCGACTGTGTCAGCCACTGTCGTCGCTGCGTGTTCGGGCTGACTGGAATCCGAACTCCTGCTGTTCGGCCGCGCGTCGGGCTTCGCGTTCAGCGACCGCCTCGGGGGAGGGTGCGACATCGTCGTCGACCCGCCCAAAGGAGTTGTGGACTTTGGCATGACACCACCGACACAGCGAGACGGTGATCTCGTGGCTCGTTCCCTCGCCGTCGGCGTACGACAGATGGTGTTCTTCGAGCAGCGGCCGACGCTTGTCGTGGGCCATCCGGACCTCTTCGAGCCCACAGCGTTCGCATTCTGTCTCACTCGTCGTCGACCGGTAGTGTCGACACGCCTTCCACTCACCGTCTTCGCCGACATGACAGGCGTAGTCGTCGGCCGCCCGTGCGGCGGCGAACTCGCGGTCGGCACCTGCATGCCGGAGGGCGAGCCGACACCGGCCGTCGCTGGTGAGGTGATCGCACACGCCCGCGATCTCGTAGGGGTCGTCGACGCCAACGGGCGTTCCCTGCGGCGTTCGCTCCATGCGCTGGCTTGGATCTTAGTATTTAAATATTGGCCGCCTAACTCGGTGCTGTGCGCCTCGTTCATCGTTCTGTGTCCGACGACGCCGAACACGTGCTCGCCACGGATATCGAGTTCGCCGAGACGTTTCTCACACGGGCCCGTGGACTGATGTTCCGGCGGTCGATTCCGGACGAGTATGGTCTTGTGTTCCGGTTCGCATCGGCCGCAACACGGGATCTGCATATGGTGTTCGTCCCCTTTGAGATCGATGCGATCTGGCTTGTCGACAACGAAGTAACTGCGGTCAAACGACTACGACCATGGATCGGGCTTGGCCAAGCGCGTGCGGATACGGTCGTCGAACTGCCGGCCGGGGCCGCCGAGGCGGTCGAACCGGGCGATACGGTCGAACTCGTCTCGGAGTAAGCCAGTCGGTCTTGCTCTGTCGGCTGTCTCGTTCACAGTTATTGAGTGATGAGGCCGCTCAGTGCGCCGGTCGACAAAAGAGGTTATAGACGGCCGCCAACAACGGCAAGGCATGCGAACGCGCTATCTGCTCGCGCTGTTGCTGCTCATCCCCCTTGTCGACTCGTTTGTCCTCGTAGCGATTGTCGGCTGGGGGCTGCTGACGTGGCTCCAGACGATCGCTCTGGTTGTTCTTACTGGCTTGATCGGGATGATTCTCGTCCGCGCAGAGGGGCGAAACACGCTCGCGCGGTTCCAGCGTAAGTTGGTAGCCGGAACCCCACCGACCGACGAGCTGCTTGACGGTGGGCTGTTGATCGCCTCGGGAGCGTTTTTGCTAACGCCAGGTCTCGTCACCGACTTGATCGGCTTGCTGCTGGTGTTACCGCCAACACGGTATCCCATCCGCCTCGCGCTCAAACGTTGGGTCGTCGTCCCCTACATCGACAAACAGACCGGCGGACTAGGATCAGGGAAGGTCTGGACGTTCGGCTTTCCGGACCCCGAGCAGGCGACCGACGGGGCTGATCCGTTCGATCTCGGCCAGCAGGCCACCCGCAAGCAGGCCGGAGACGGACACGGCGATGAGTTCGACGATATCGTCGACGTCGACTTCGAGCAGGTCGACGACGAGCACGAACGCTCGGAGTCCTGAGCGTGCGTGCTGTTTTCGAGCGGTGTTCGTCGCTGCGGGCAGGTCGTGTCGGACCCGCAACCGTGTGCGTGAAACCGACTGACGCAACGGTGGCAAAAGGAAACTGTTAAACAGAACCCACCGCTATCTGAAATTGCGCCAGTTGGGTCGATAGCTCAGTCAGGTTGAGCGCTCGGCTGATAACCGGGAGGTCCACGGTTCAAATCCGTGTCGACCCATCACTGCAAACGGCGCGACCTCCCCAGCCAATTCTTACCGATGCAACACCGTTGAGACGCTTGTCCATCCAACTGCATGCGTATCGAAGGCTGTGGTTTCATAACGGTACCAACAACCCTCGAACAGATGCGACGGCCAAACGTTGCACACTGCGTTACGAGCGTAGAACGGCCGCATGGTTCTACTACACTCCTGTGGCGCAGATCGCCGAAATGCCGTGACGGCAACTGTTAGTCGGTCACTACGGCCGTCACAGGCAGTGCTTAGGCAGCCATCGACCGACAGCTTTCAATGCAGGGTTCAAGAACGGCGGCGCATGTCTGACACTCGTCCATATCGAACTGCTTGCACTCCTCGCGGCAGGCTTCGCAGGCATCCGCACAGACCGCGGCCAACTCACCGTGGAAGGCGGAATCCCGCGACATAAACCGGGCGTGCATTGCCGTCAGATCGGCCACATCTCGACAGAGCCGAATACACTCGCTCATCTCTTCGCTTGCCTCTTGGATACAGGCGTCGGCACACATCTCGGCGGCCTGGGCGGCCTCCGAGCAGTTGTCGATACACTCGCTCATCTCGCTGTCTTGCTGGTGGAGCTGTTGGATTGCCATCGCAGTACACCAAACTACCGAGGCTGTCACAGGTGTTGTGGCGAGATTGCATCTGGATTGTCGCCGGTCGGTTTTCTCGTCGACGCGCCGTGTCGAAACGAAACTATTACTCGAAGATACCACCTCGTACTCGGTATGGAACTCACCGATTCACAGTTCGAACAGTACCAGACTGAAGGGTATCTGGTCGTCGAAAACGCACTCTCAACTGAGAGTATCGAGCGCGTTAAAACGCGGCTTCGCGAGTACACCCACGGCGACCGCGAGCCCGAAACGTTCACAAGCCAACTCGAACCGCGTGTCGAACGCGGCGAGCTTGACGTCGACGAGGAGGGCGACGCCGTCCGGAAGTTCGAGGGACTCGGCATGGTCGGCGAAGACGATGTGTTCGCCGAAATCGCCCACCACGACACCATCACGTCAGTGGTCGAACAGCTCCTTGGGCCGAATCTCAAGCTCCTGCGGAGTGCGGCGATGTTCAAACCGCCAAGCGTCGGCAGCGAGAAGGGACTCCATCAGGATGCGGCTTACTATCCGATTCAGCCGATGGACCACGTCACAACGTGGATCGCTCTCGACGACGCAACCCCTGAAAACGGTTGTATGACTGTTATCCCCGGCGCACACAAAGACGGCATTCTGAACCACGCGGCCGTTGAGTACGACACTGATATCGTCATCAACGACACCAAATACGACGACGCAGATCTCGTCGAACTCCCGATGGATGCCGGTGATGTACTGTTTACGCACTGCCTAACCCCACATTATACGGCTCCTAACTCCACCGAGCAGTGGCGGCGTGCGCTGATCATGTCCTATATGGACTCGCGGTCGCGGTTTACCAAGCCCGTCGACGCACTCGAACCGTGGGTTGATTCAGTCTACATTCAGGGCGAGGAGTTCCCCGGCTGCGTCTAAGTGGTGGATAGATACATACGTGCGGCGTGGATACCCGAAGACGTGCCGACCTCGCCCGACGATATCGACCGAACGCCGCCGGCACTCGATGAGCCGGTCGACGACACGCCGACGATCTGTTGTTCCCGCTGTGAGAAGACGTGGGAACTCACCTACGAACTCGAAACGCTGTACGCCGGCAACCAAGCCTTCGAGCAGTTCGCGCTGGATCACAAACGCCACACCGGCCATTTTCCCGATGATATCTCGCCGTGGATCGTCGACTGCCAGCAGTGTCCCGACCGTGAGGCGTATCTCGACGAACGACCGGCCAGACGGTGGGCCGAAACCCATGCCCGCCACACCTCTCATCCCGTTAAGTTACGCTACGAGGCTGGCGGCATCGACAACCGAATCGAACCGGACGAAATAAGCACTGACTAAGTTATAAAAACCGATCCAGCCCACTTTGGGCACGCTGGGTTCCCGCGGGATCGCGAACCCATGGAGTTCGCTCGCCGCGGAGCTTTTCACAGTCGACCGCTGGTGGCTCGCCGATTTCGAACCCTTTGCAGTCGACGCCACATTCGACGGCGGGGTTGACAACCCGGTCGAACCACGAACAGAACGGTCGGCCATCGTCGGTTGCATCGATGTGTCGACAGTCCGGAAACGCGTATGTTCGCCATCCCTTGCCGTATGCGCGTTCGGCGATGCGTCGACGCTTGATCGCTTTCTCGGCCGGGCTGACGAACGCGACATCCGTCCGGAGCGGCTCGGTGGCCTGCAGCTCGACGCCCGCCTTGTCGACGGCCAGCCTCGTTGGTTCTCGGATCACGGTTCGGTCGCTGTTTTCGGGGTCGAACCGCCAGACCCCTACTGCGTCAGGAAGCCGGTTGAGATGCGCCTCGGTCACGTAGCTTTCGGTTGCCAAAATAACGCGGTCGAACAGCCCGAGTGAGACATCGATCCGAAGCTGTCGCTGGAGATCACCCGGGGTGCCGAGATCCGGTTTGTTTTCGATGCCGACGAGCCCGCCGATCCAGTCAGGATACCGTGTCGTCTGTCGAACGACACGTCGACCGTTGCGGCGTTCGGCCTCGAAAAACCCACACTCGACAGCGCGCTCGGTGATACTTCGGGCGTGGTCGGCCGAGCAATCGAACGCATGGCGGGCGTCGACGGCCTCGCCGGCTCCGACGTCGCTTTCGATCGCCAGCGAGGGAATCGCCTCGCTCGTAATCCGGGTTCGCGCCTCGAACTCCTCGCCCGGAACCACGCCACAGATGTCGATAATTCGGCTGCCCGGGGTGGCGACCGCCCCACCGAGCTGTCGGGCGACGATCCAGTCGGTGTTGGTTTCCAGCCAGCCACAGAGTGCCACCTCGAAGCCGAACTCCATGCGGCAACTGGGGACGCAGGGCGAATAAACCGGTCGATAGGTCGAAATCCGTATGCCCTCACAGTCCCTACAGTCGGTATGCGACCACTGATGCGGAACGCCCTGCTTGCCGTTGGGCTGGCCGTCGTGCTGCTGTTGGCGTTGGGCGCGCTACCGGGCTATCTCGGCTCGGGCGAGTACTACTATCTCGAAGCAACCGAAACGGATGACGACGGAACCGCCGTCGACGTCGAGGAACTCAGCGAACAACGGTATCCGTATCTAACCGCTGCACTCACAGCGGATGACGGCCGCTCGGATGGCTACCAGCGAGCGTTTGGTGAGTTTAAGGACGCCTTTACTCACTCGCCGTTCGACGAGTTTGACAGCTTCCAGCAGCTCGAACCCGATGCCCTCAGAGATGACGGCGACCGTGTGATTATCGATCTGGATGGCGACCGATACAGCGTCGAAATCGTCAGCGAACCGGAGGGACAATGACTGACCGTCACACCCTCAACGAGCTTGCAGACCCCGAGTGGCCCGTCATTGAGACGGTCGTCGAGTACGAAACCGGCTGGTATACTGGTGGTTACGATCTGGTCGAACAGCCCAACGGCTCGACCAAGCGCTACTACTGGGCTGAACTCGCGCCAGCGACCGTTATTGTCGGCATAACCGACGACCAACTGCTGTTCGTCGAGCAGTATCGGCCGACGATCCGCGAGACGCAACTGGAGTTGCCGGCCGGTATTGTCGAACCGGGTGAGGACTTCTGTACTGCCGCCGCACGCGAACTCGCCGAAGAAACCGGTTTCGAGCCGGCCGAGACGACACTGCTCGAAGAGTTCTGGTGTTCGACTGGCGTGCTCCGACACCGTCGTGGCTTCGTTCTCGCCGAAGACCTCTCGCCAGTTGAGTTGAACCTCGATTCCAACGAGTTTCTGGTGCCACGGACCGTGCCGATCGAAGAGGCAGTCACTGTCGCCCGTAGTCAACCGACAAACGACGCGACTGTCGAAGGCGTGCTGCTCGCAAAGGATGAAGGCTACCTATAGTTCTGTCTGACCCTCGTAGGAACGGCCTACTCGACGAGTCGTGCGGTTAACACTGGTGTTTGTGCAGTTCTGATCACCTTTTCGGTGACGCTGCCGATGAGTTGTCGACTCACACCGCTACGACCGTGGGTACCCATTGCGATCAGATCGATCTCGTTGTCCTCGGCGTAGGTGTTGATTACTTGGTGTGGCTTGCCCTTTTTACAGGCTGTTGCCGTTTTGTACCCCTCCTCGTGGAGCTCGGTTGAAATCTCTTGTGTGAGCATCTCGCCCTCTCGTTTGAGCACTTCGAGGACATCGACTTTATCCGAGGACATCCCGCCTTTGTCTTCGCCTTTGCCACGGCTGACCATCCCAGTTTCCCATTTACCCTCCTCGTCGCGCTGGAGTGTCATCGAGGAGTCGCTGTGTTTCGAATCGACAACGAATAGAATGTGGACGCGAGCATCGTACGTTTCTGCGAGATCACGCACGTGCGCCAACACGGCTTCGGACTCTTGGCTTCCATCGGTTGGATACAGAATGTTGTCGTACATGACTGACACCTGTTTGTGGATACGAATGAACGTTATATAAAACCACTGCCAGTTCTTCTCGTACTGTGCGGCGAACTGCTCACCGCTTGGATGCGTCCCCGTCGAGCCGCACCGTCATCACCGGCACTTCGGAGGTTCTGACGACGTTTTCGGTGACACTGCCGATAAGGCGTCGTTTGATTCCGCGTCGACCGTGGGTACCCATCGTAATGAGATCGATGTCGTTGGTTTCGGCGTACTCTGTGATGACTCTGGGAGGATCACCCTTTTCGACGACGGCGGTGGCCTCACAACCCTCCTCGATGAGTCGAGAGGCAATCTCATCAGTGAGCTGGTGGCCTCGGCGTTCGAGCAGTTCAGCAATATCTTCGTTACGAGACATGCTCCCTGCACCGGCCGTCTCTTCGTCCCGTTTCATCATGCCGGTGACTCGCCGGTCGTCTTCGCCAGTCTGTTTTCGTGGCGTCATTCCTGTCTCGATGTGTTCTGCATCGATGACAAACAGGATATGGAGGGTTGCATCGTAGTTCGTTGCAAGATCGAGGGCGTACTCGAAGGCCGCATTCGCACCACTGCTTCCGTCGGTGGGATACAGGATGTTGTTGTACATGGGGACCGACCGGAACTACGGCTTGCAGTTGTATAACTATTCTGTCTATTCTCACATGAACCAAACAGTCCGTTGTACAGAACAACGCGACGGTGACCGTCCGGCCGACGAGAGACTTATTTAAATCCACGCGCTTGAACGGGTATGGACGGCGAAATTAGCCCCGAATCGGTCGAAGACCTGCTGTCGTCGACCGATCCACCACGAATCGTCGACATCCGCCGGCCAGCGGCGTTTCGCCGTGGCCACATCCCGGGTAGCCAGAACATCCCCTTTGATCGACTCCCGGCCGAAATCGAGACGCTCGCCGATGCTGAGCATATTGTGACAGTCTGTCCACACGGCCAAGCGAGCGTTCAGGCCGCCCGGTTGATCGCCTCTTATGAAGGAACCCAGTCGGCCTGCGTCGAGAGCATGCACGGCGGGCTCACTGAGTGGCCCGGCGAGTTCGCCGCTGAAGCAGTTCCCGACGAGGGCCCCGAATCACCGTTTTAACCCACTCTTGTGTGTCGACCCAGTGTGAGTACAGTGAAGATAATCGCTACGAGAGCCGTTGGAACGCCGAATCCGGGGACTTCCACGTCGACTGGTGGATCAACCGGGACGTCCGTTACTGCTTGCTCGCGTGGCTCGACAGTGATATCGATCCGGTCGTCGCCGGCGGCAATGGTGTAGCCTCCCGGCTCGTCGAACGTGTGGCTGAACTCGTGGCTGGCTGACTTGCCGGGGTCGAGCCGTCCGCTTTCGGTCGTCGACTCGTTGGCTACCACGAACGGTAGCTCGTAGTTGCCGACCGTGCCGCCAATATTTTCAACGGTCAGTCTGACGGTCACCGTCTGGCCGGCCGTGATCGTGAGGTTTTCGCGGCTCACAGCGGTCGATCCATTCGAATCGGCAACAGTCAGCGGCTCGTCGTCGGAAAGCGTGAACGTAAACCGGGCCGGAGCCTGGCCAAAGGCAGCTTCATGGGCGTTGCTGTCCCACATTGTTGGTGTGTCGGCGGTGGTCGTGTATCTGCTGGCCTCGCTGGCCACATCATCGCTCGAAGCCGCCGCGACGTACTGTTCGAACTCGCCCGCAGTAAGCCCCTCGTCACTGTCGTGGCTGTTGAGCGATCGGAACACGTCGTCAAAGCTTGATTCGCCCTCGGTGGTCACCCTGATCCGGCGGTCGATCTCGCCGGCAACCAGCGCGCCCTTCCGGTAGTCGGCGTTGTTCTCCCAACTCGCGGGGTCGCTCAGGACGGCTTTGGACTGCGGCTCTGTCTCGCCGTCGGCCATGTATCGCTGGAACTCGTCGAAACTGATCCGGCCTTCTTCGAGCGTCAACAGCGCGGCGTAGTAGGTTGCGCTTGCTTCGGTGAACCACCGTGTTTCGTCGGTCGTCTCGTAGTTCTGTCGCGCATGGACGTACTCGTGGACCCAAACGTTCGTTGGCGTATCAACGCGCTCGTCGTCACCGACCCACATGTCCGAACTCCCGCCTTGGAGACCGCTGACACCCCAGTCGACGCCCTCGGTCGGCGCAGCGATCATGAACACCTCATCGTCGCGTTCGCCAACACGCAGTCTGTCAGAGCCGTGTTCGAGT
This sequence comes from Haloferacaceae archaeon, assembly GCA_003554115.1. The sequence goes on from PWFE01000086.1 coordinate 24,252, forward strand.
GTCTCAAAAATCGTCTCTGGCGATTCCGCAAGCTCGGCCGCATCGGGGACGATCAGCCGGAACCGTTGGTTGTGGGCGGTGTGGCTGTGTTCGTCGTACGCGCCGAGAAACGCCATGCGGTCGCCGACAACACCGGGGCCGTCGATCTCGGTTCGCTGGTCGACGGTCATCTCACCGCCGCCGCTGTATCGCCAGCTCGTGCCTACCGATGGAATCGCAATCAGTGCCCACTCGTCGGTTTCAGTAAACAGTAGCTCACCGTCTTCGGCAAGCGGCCCGTCGCTGTCGATGCGCCGATCAGCGGGAATGCGGAACGTTAGGCTGGGGTCGGCGGTCCGCTCGTCCCACGCGTAGTTTCCGTCCGCGTTTTCGCTGAACCCGTCGGTTTCGACAACCGTCGCATCCTCTGGAATCCGAACTGTCAACTCGGTCACCCGGTCAGGAATATCGACCGAACTCGTTGCCGTAATCTCGCCGACTCGCTCGGGTGTCCGGTCCAGCGTTGTCGTCAGGCCGATTTCTCGGTCCGAGTTGACGAGCGTCGACTGCGCAGGGTCGGTTGTCGCTGTTCCCGACTGTCCGAACTCCGAGTGCTGGCTGTCGTGATGCGGATGGGCAACCGTCTCGCCGATCCCCACCACACCGACCGCACACACCACAACAACAGCAACCAGCAGCCCAACAACGAAACGTCGCATACCCTTCTGTGGTGTGGACCACTGATAGCTTTTCAGGGTTTCTGATACGTGGCTGCAACAACGCTATCGCTCACGAAACGGAAAACAGCATCACTCAACGTGCGGTCAGGTGCTACTCACGCGACAGTAAAGCCTTTCTCGCGGAGGAAGTCCTCGACGCGACCCCGATGGTTCCCTTGGAGTTCGATCGAATCGTCCTCGATGGTACCACCGCAGGCGAACTTCGATTTGAGATCCGACGAGAGACTGCTCATATCCACATCCCGTGGGTCGAATCCTTCAATGACCGTTACCTCTTTTCCATAGCGGCGCTCGTCGATGCGGATGTTGATCTGTTGAGACTCTTTGGCGACGTCTTCGCAGACGCAGAGTTCACCAGGCAATCCACACGTCGAGCAGACTTCCGACATTACGTCCGGGTGTACACAACGGCCATATTAAACAGTGTCGGGTACTTGCGGCTTCTGTGGACAGTCGACGGCGCTCAGCAGAGCTTACCTGTGGTAGGCAGTGACTACGAACTCTCACGAAAATCTGACTGTCAACGGTATAAACCCTGTTCTTCAACTGGTTAGGCTACCTGTCTGTTTAAATTCGAATATATCTCGATTTCCTGATATTAGCGAGGCGTTTATTACGGTTGGGTCCTGCCTACTGCTCATGACAACCGTGACCGGGCCACCCAAGACAATGCTTGAAAGGGAACGCGAGTTGACGCCGATGCTGAGTCAGTATCTTGAGCTCTGTTCGGAACATGACGACGCACTCGTGCTGTTTCAGGTCGGAGATTTTTACGAAGCGTTCTGTGAGGCCGCCGAAGCGGTCGCCCGAATCTGTGAGGTGACGCTCACTCAGCGAGAGGATTCGACCGGCACGTATCCGATGGCTGGCATCCCAATCGACAACGCCAGCAGCTATCTCAAGCGGCTGGTAGATGCTGACTACCGCATCGCCATCGCCGACCAGATCGAGGACGCCGCCGAGGCAAGTGGCCTCGTCGACCGCGCGGTCACGCGCGTCATCACCCCCGGGACCGTCGTCGATGAAGAACTCCTCGAGTCGGGCACCACGAACTACGTCGCCAGTGTCGCCGAAAGCGAGACAGGTGGGTTCGGCGTCGCCGCCGTCGACGTCTCTACCGGCGAGTGTTTCGTCACCACGCTTGTCGACCGCGCAGCACTCGCCGAAGAACTCGACCGTATCGCACCAGCTGAACTGCTCGTCGCACCCGAGGTCGAGACAGTCGAGCCGACCGACGCTGCAACCGCTTGGAGTCACACTGAAGCCGATCCCGCCCTGTTCAATCGTGGAGCCGCACTCGGTTGTCTCAGTGGCTATCTCGCCGATCCAGCCGAGCATCTCGAAACTGACGCCGAACTCCGGGCCTGTGGGGCGGTGTTGTCGTATGCCGAGTACACCCAGGGTGACGACGGTACCCTCGAATACGTCTCTCGGGTTCGACGGTACGACCAGCGCGAGCATCTCCGACTCGATGCGGCAGCTATCCACAGCCTCGAGCTGTTCGAAAACCGTGGGTTGGGCGCGGGCGAGACGTTGTTCGACGTGATCGACGAGACGAGCAGCGCGCTCGGTCGACGCTGTCTGAACCGGTGGCTTCGCCGGCCGCTGGTCGACCGCAAAGCCATCGAGACTCGGCTTGATGCGGTTGCAGCACTCACCGACGCGTCAGTAGCCCGAACACGGATTCACGAGCAGTTAGGCAAAGCCTACGATCTCGAACGACTCGTCGGTCGCATCTCTCGCGGGCGGGCCACGCCGCGGGATCTCCGTTCATTGTTTGCGACGCTGGCTGTCGTTCCAACACTCCGCGAGCAACTCGATGAGATCGACGTCGAGGCCCTCAATGCGTACCGCGAGCGACTCGATCCACTCTCCGATATCGCCGACCGGATCGACAGTGCACTCGTCGACGAACCACCGATGGAGCTCACCGAAGGCGGCGTGATCCGGCCGACGTACGACGACACGCTTGCCGATCTTCGGGCGACCGAACGGGCGGGTCGACA
>PWFE01000022.1 GCA_003554115.1 Haloferacaceae archaeon
CGTACAATCGGGGCCTTATCGAGGACTTCGGCCGTTGGCGGGAGTTCTCGGCCGGCATGTGGGCCTGGATCTTCCATAAGTTCACCGGCTGGGTGCTTGTGGGCTATCTGTTTACCCACATCGCCGTGCTCAGCACCGCGATCCCGGCAGCAAGCCAGGATCCCGCGACGCTGGCCGCCGGCGAGGACATCTACACGACCACAATCGTCACGCTCGAAAGCCTCCTTTTGGTTCGAATCCTTGAGGTTGGCTTGCTGGCGGTTGCGGTGTTCCACATCCTCAACGGGCTTCGACTCCTACTGGTCGACCTTGGTATCGGGCTGGAATCACAGGACAAGAGCTTCTATGCATCGCTTATCCTCACGGGTGCGATCACCGTTGCGTCTGTCCCAACGTTCATCGCGGGGGCGTTTTAAATGGCTGAACACTACTCGTCGTTCAGAAAAGGCGGTCGCATGTGGTTCTGGCAGCGCGTGACCGCAGCGTTCTTAGTCGTCGTCTTGGCGTTTCACTTCTTCCTGTTGCACTTCGTCTACCACGCCGACGAGGTGACGTTCGCGCTGAGCAGTTCGCGCATGGAGATGTGGAGCTACTACTCGCTGATGATCCTGTTTTTGTTTACAGCGACGTTCCACGGCGTCAACGGCGTCTATAATGCCCTTATCAATCAGGGACTGACCGGCACGAAACGCCAAGTCGTCAAATGGACGCTCATCGCCGCCAGCGTCATCCTCCTAGTCCAGGGCGTCCGCACCGCAAACGCTTGGGCCGGCCTGCCGACGTTCTTCTAACCATGAGCACACACCCACCACAACAAGAACACGACGAACCGCCCGCCGACCAGCCGACCGAAGAGGTCGACGAGACACCACCGACCCAACAGAAACGCGACGCCGACAAAGCCGCCCGTCGGAGTCGAGACGCCCAGCGACAGGCCGAAGCCGACGAGGCAGCCAAAAAAGACGAGCCAACCCGGCACATCAAGGTGTTCCGCTACGACCCCGAAGTCGAGGGCAAACAGGAGCCCCGATTCGACGATTTCCACGTGCCGTTTACGAAGGGAATGACGGTCCTGGACGCGCTCATCTACGCGCGGGACAACTACGATCCTTCGCTCACCTTCCGACACTCCTGTCGACAGGCGATCTGTGGGTCGGACGCCTTTTTCGTCAACGGCGATCAGTGTCTGGGTTGTAAAACCCAAGTTTCGGAGCTCTCCGAGCCGGTTCGGATCGAACCACTTCCCCATCAAGAAGTCGTCAAGGATCTGGTCGTCGATATGGACCATTTCTACGACGAAATGGAGGCCGTCGACCCCTACTTCGATCCCGACGAGACGCCTGATGGCGACCTCGAAGAACAGCGACAGAGTCGCCAGAACCGCGAGAAAGTCAAGATGTCGACCCGATGTATCTGGTGTGGGGCCTGTTTCTCATCGTGTAACATCGCCGCCGGCGACAACCAGTATCTCGGGCCAGCAGCCCTTAATAAGGCCTACCGGTTTGCGATGGACGAACGCGAAGGCAGCGAGCGCAAACAGCAGCGTCTTGAGACAATCGAACAGGAACACGGCGTCTGGCGGTGTCAGACCCAGTTCTCCTGTACGAACGTTTGTCCGAAGGATATCCCACTCACCGAGCATATCCAGGAACTGAAACGCGAAGCAGTCAAAAACAACCTCAAGTTCTGGTAACGCTCAAGAGCATCCAGACCCAACAGAAACCAACAACAAATTATGTACGAACACGACGTCATCGTGGTCGGTGCGGGCGGAGCCGGGCTCCGAGCAGCAATCGCCGCCCAAGAAGCTGGTGCGGACGTGGCGATGGTTACCAAGCTCCACCCCGTCAGAAGCCACACTGGTGCGGCCGAAGGCGGCATCAACGCCGCACTTCGAGAGGCCGACTCTTGGGAAGACCACGCTTACGATACGATGAAAGGCTCCGATTATCTGGGCGATGCCCCAGCAATCGAAACACTCTGTCAGGACAGCCCCTACGAGGTCATCCAACTCGAACACTGGGGGATGGCCTTCTCGCGTGAGGAAGACGGCAGAGTCTCACAGCGACCGTTCGGCGGACTCTCGTTCCCGCGGACGACCTACGCCGGCGCGGAGACGGGACACCACCTGCTGCACACCCTGTACGAACAGGTCGTCAAACGAGGCATTGAGGTGTACGACGAGTGGCACGTACTCAACCTCGCGGTCAGCGACGAAGAACGACCCGAGGACCGAACCTGCCACGGCGTCGTTGCCTACGACGTCGCGACAGGCGAAATATCCGGCTTCAAGGCCCGCGATGGCGTGATTCTCGCAACGGGTGGGCCGGGCCAGGCGTTCGACCACACAACCAACGCGGTTTCGTGTACGGGCGACGGCCAGGCGATGGCCTACCGCGCGGGCGTTCCACTGGAGGACATGGAGTTCATCCAGTTCCATCCCACCTCGCTGCCGTCGACGGGTGTCCTCATCTCTGAGGGTGTCCGCGGAGAGGGTGGTATTCTGTACAACGAGAAGGGCGAGCGGTTCATGTTCGAACACGGCTATGCGAACAACGACGGCGAGTTGGCCTCTCGGGATGTGGTCTCGCGGGCCGAACTCACAGAAGTCAACGAGGGCCGCGGCATCGAAGACGAGTACGTCCACCTCGATATGCGGCATCTCGGCGAAGAGCGAATTATTGACCGTCTCGAAAACATCGTTCACCTCGCAGAGGACTTCGAGGGCGTCGACGCCACCAAAGAGCCAATGCCGGTCAAACCCGGTCAGCATTATGCGATGGGTGGCGTCGAAACCGACGAAAACGGCGAGACCTGTATTTCAGGGCTGTATGCCGCAGGCGAATGTGCCTGTGCCTCGGTCCACGGCGCGAACCGCCTCGGTGGCAACGCGCTGCCTGAACTCATCGTTTTGGGCAAGCGTGCGGGCTACCACGCCGCGGGCAAGGAGATGGAGCCGGCGAAAATCGAGACCGGCAAGCGCGGCGAGTACGAAACTGCGACAATCGATTCGCCCGTCGAACTCGGCGAGGGTGGCTCGCCGGGCGATGCGGTTGCAGACGGTGGTGAGCGAATCGACGATTCGCGATCCTCGTCGGAGCCACGCTCCGACGGTGGGGCGGTCGCTGCAGGTGGCTCGACTGATCCCGACACCCTGCTCGAAGAGGCCGTCGACGCCGAGCGCCGCCGGGTCGACGAACTGCTGACCAAAGACGAGGGGATCCACCACTCGGAGGTTCGCTCGAAAGTCCAAAAATCGATGACCCAGAACGTCAACGTCTTCCGCGAGGAAGAAGGCCTCAAACAGGCACTTCGTGACATCCGAGAGGCCCGCGATGAGTACCAGAACGTCAAAGTGATGGACCCCTCCCAGACGTTCAACACGGATCTGCTCCAGACTATCGAGACCCAGAACCTACTGGACCTCGCCGAGTCGATCACGGTCGGCGCGCTCGCCCGAAAGGAGTTCCGTGGTGCTCACTGGCGCGCGGAAGCCCAAGAGCGCAAAGACGACGAGTGGCTCAAACACACGATGTTGTCGTGGAACGACGGCAACCCAGAGCTCTGGTTCCGCCCAGTTATTCTCGAAGGCGAGAACAAAACCTACGAGCCGAAGATCCGCAGCTACTGATCGACCGCAGTTCGGATTTGGCGGGTCCGTCACTATTTATCATACGTTCGTCACCAGTCGAAAACAACTTCGACAGGCCGGCTGTTGGGTTGAGACGACGCGCGGTCGATTCCCACGAAACTGCCATGAATGCAGGTATGACGGAGTCTATATCCCTCTCAGTGGTTTCGACAGTTGTCGTAGAGTACCTTTATTATTGTCGAACTCTTTCGGTTTAGTATGCTCACACAGTCGACGCAGACACACACCATTCCCACCTCCCTGCAGTCACCACGGGCAAAACTCGTCTATCTCTTTTTATCAACACACGGCACCGCATCGATCAATGAACTCCAAGACGGCCTGAATATGAAGAAGATCTCGCTGTACAGCATTCTCAAAACCCTTCAGAAACGAGAAATCGTCTCGAAAGACGGCGACAGTTACTCGTTGGTGTGAGTCCGGGCGTGTTGTCGGGGTTCGACCTGTAGCTGCTGGTGTCTGTGTGTCGACTGCTACTTTATAAACCATTTATAAGCTATTTATAAGCTATCAACCGATATCTGAGTATATAAACGGTCGACAGGCCACGGTAAACCCAACTTATGTCGGGTTCGCCCGGATTCGAACCGGAACCGAACATGCTCGCTGCGCTACGCGTGTCGAGGAGTTCAATCGGTCGGCCTATTCGGTACTCATCGTGTTGTTCGTCGTAAAAATGGGTTCGCCCGGATTCGAACCGGGGTCACGGGCACCCAAGGCCCGAAGTATGGCCAAGCTAACCCACGAACCCTCACTCACCTCTACCGGGCAGGTACAATAAAGGGTTTCGCTCCACGGCCACAGCGGCATGCGTTCGCACAGCAGTCGACTCCCTACGCTGTTTTAACACTAAAGTAGAACGTCGAGCCCTCGCCCTCGGTTGATTCGGCCCAGATCTCGCCGTTGTGGCGGTCGATGATCCGTTCGCAGATCGCCAGCCCAATGCCAGTGCTATCGCTGTCGGTGCCTTTGTCGAACAGCCCGAAGATGTCCTCTTGTTGGTCGTCCGGAATGCCGGGGCCGTCATCGCTGACAGCAAATCGGTAGCCGTCGACGATCTCGGTCGCCGAGAGTTCGATTGTCGTTCCATTTCCGCCGTGGTCGATGGCATTCGAAAGCAGGTTCTGAAACACCTGACCGAGTTGGTCGGCGTCCGCCTGAACTGTCGGCAGCGAGTTGACGATGAGTTCGATGTCGGATTCAGCGATCACCAACTGTAGATCCTGCCGGACGCCCTCAACGACGGCTGCCACGTCAGTCTCGCTGAACGACTGGCCCTCGGTTTCGACTCGCGAGTACTGCAACAGTCCATCGATCATCCCACGCATGCGCTCGGCTCCGTCGACCGCGAACTGCATGTACTCGCGGGTCTCGTCGTCAAGCTGCTCGTCGAGTTCGGTCTCAAGGAGGTCGACGTAGCTCGAAACCATCCGAAGTGGCTCTTGGAGGTCATGTGAGAGGATGTAGGCAAACTCTTGGAGTCGTTCATTGGAGCGTTCGAGCTGCTGTTCGTAGGCTTTGCGGTCGGAGATATCCTTTGAGATCACCGCCAGTCCGTCCTCATCGGGATAGATCTGGAGTGCAGTCCAGTAGTCAGCAGGCTCGTAGTAGTACTCACAGTCGACGGGCTGTTGTGTTTCCATAGCCTCTCGCAGGCTCGCTTCGAGAGCCGTCTGTTGAATCTCCGGAAAACACTCCCAGAGATTCCGACCGACAACAGCCTCCGTGGCGATGCCGATCCGGTCGGCAATCACGTCGTTCCAGTAGGTGATCGTAAACTCGGTGTCGACGGCGTAGTAGGAATCCGAAATGCGTTCGGTGAGTCGTCGATACTGCCGTTCACGCTCAATACGGTCGATCTCGTAGGCCGCCCACTCAGTCAGCAACTCGACGTACGTCTGTTGGCTTTCGGTAAACGCTTCGGATCGGGTGCCGCGGCCGCTAAAACAGATCGTGCCGACGGTCTCGCCGTCGACGACGACCTTCGAGCCGATATAGCAGCCGAGACCGAACTGCTGGAACGCCGGATCGTCAGCCCACCCTTCGGCTTCGGCATCGAGAACCGTCAGCGGTGTCTCAAACTCCGGAGCGAGCGTGTGTCGACAGTACGACTTTTTGAGCGGCGCGGTGGCTCCCGTCGAGAGCTGCTCGTTCGGCCCGACGCCGACAAGGATCTCTTGGATTCGCTCGTCAGTGTCGATTCGGGTGAGAAATCCCTGTTCGATCTCCAGATATTCCCGGCCAAATGCGAGCAGTTCTTCGACCTTTTGTTCGAACGGGTCGGTCGATGAGGCTGTCTCGTGGAGCTGTCGAAACGCCTGCTGGAGAGTTTCGAGCCGTTCGAGCTGCCGTTTGCGGACGGTGATATCCCGACCGATACCGATAACGCCCCGAAGCTCGCCGCTGCTGTCGGTCAGTCGACTGCCGTTGAACTCATGTGGGATCCGTTGGCCGTCGGCAGTGACAAACGGAGCTTCGACGACCGAGGTGCCATCTTGTAATGCCCGATCGATTGCCTCGGTGATTCGCGGACGGTCGTCCTCAGCAAACAGTTCGACAGCGTGCATACCGTCGAGTTGGGCCGCCGAGTAGCCCGTCGCTTCTTGAAGTGCGGTGTTCCATCGCTGGAGCGTGCCATCGGGTGCAAGCACATAAAAGGCGTCTTGAAGCGCCTCAAGGCTCTGTTCGATAAAGTCACGTTCGTCTCTAAGCGCCTGTTGGCGGCGTTTTCGTTCGGTGATATCTCGGATTTCGGCTAGCACGTACGCCTCGCCGTCAAGGGTCGACTGTGCGAGCCGCACGTCCGTCCAGATTCGTTCGCCGTCGACGCGTTCGATCAGCCACTCGAAGGACTGTGGCTCGCCGTCGGCGGCCGCCCGGATCGACTCACAGGCACGCTCGGTGGTGTACCCCTCGTCGGTTGCGCTGTAGTCGCCGACAGTCATCGTCCGTAACTCGGCTTCGGTGTAGCCGTACAACGATTTGAGTTGGCTGTTAATACCGAGAATCGCGCCCGTTTCAGGGTCGTGAATCGTGATTCCGACCTCCAAGTCGTCAAAGACGGCCAAGACAGTCTCTATCATTGATTCCTCGAATCTATCCACAGCGAGGATATAAACCGTTGGTCGACCGGCCGTCGTCGACCGGTTCGTATGTATCTAATGATAGATACCACACGAATAAATAAATCAGTTCGGTGCGTAGCGCTCAGATATGGGTGTATCAGGTCGACTACCGGGCCGCTGGAGCCGAGAGTTGAACAGGAGTCACAAACGATACACGAGAGGACACTCACCGTGAGTACCCTCGAAAAGCCGGTCGAGATACTACTCGCCGAGGATAATCCGGGCGACGTAATGCTAACGAAAAAGGCGCTCGAACAGGGGAAACTGGCAAACAACCTCCACGTTGCCACCGACGGCGTCGAGACGCTGGCGTTTCTCAGACAGGAAGGTGAGTACGCCGACAAACCCCGTCCAGACCTAGTGTTATTGGATCTCAACATGCCGCGAAAGGACGGCCAAGACGTCCTCGAAGAGCTGCGGGCTGACGAGGAGTTGTGTCGGATTCCGGTGGTCGTCCTAACGAGTTCGGAGTCCGAAGAGGACATCGCCAAATCCTACGAGTTGAGCGCCAACGCCTATCTAACCAAACCCGTCGACTTCGAGGGCTTCATCGAGATCGTCAACCGGATGGAGGAGTTCTGGTTCAAAATGGTCAAGCTCCCACCAGAATAACATGTCTTTTCAAACGAATGCAGAGCTCACAATCCTCCTCGTTGAGGATAACCTTGGTGATGCCCGCCTATTTGAACACCATCTGGAAACCGCCTCCAGCGGCTCGTTTCCGGCTGCGACCGTCGAGCATGTCGAATCGCTTGTAGAGGCTACAGACCGCCTCAAAACCGACGACTACGATCTCGTGTTGCTCGATCTCGGTCTGCCAGACAGCACCGGCCTCGACACACTGGATCAGTACACTGACCTCGTCTTCGAGTCTGAGGAGGTAGCGGCTGTGCCCGTAATCGTGCTCACCGGGCTCAGAGACGACTCGGCTGCCATCGAAGCCATCGAACGCGGTGCCCAAGACTACCTCGTCAAGGACGATGTCGATGCGAGCGTGTTGCATCGAGCAGTTCGGTACGCGCTCGAACGCCACGCCCAACAGCAGGAACTCCGCCGACAGAACGAACGCCTCGAACAGTTCGCCAGCGTCGTCTCCCACGACCTCCGAAACCCGTTGAGCGTGGCCAAAGGCCACATCGAGATGGTCGAAGACGACCACGCCGAGGTAATCGAGCGAAATCTCGATCGCATGGAGACGATTATCGCCGACGTGCTAACGCTTGCTCGCGAGGGCCGGTCGGTCGAAGACGTCGAGCCCGTCGACCTGAAAACACTGCTTGAGACCTGCTGGAAGAACGTCGAGACGGCCTCGGCGAGGCTGTCGATAGTAGACGAGTTCTCGATTATGGCAGACGAAAGCCGCTGTCGACAACTGTTCGAGAACCTGATTCGCAACAGCATAGAACACGGCGACGACGGCGTCGAGATCAGGGTAGGCCGCCTCGACGACGGGTTTTATTTCGAGGACACCGGACCGGGGATACCGGTCGACGAACGCGAACAGATCTTCGAGGCCGGCTACACGACGAATCAGGACGGTACCGGTTTCGGCTTAAATATCGTCAAGGAGATTGCCACGGCCCACGGCTGGGAGATTCGGGCAACCGAGGGAGCCGACGGCGGTGCCAGATTCGAGTGTACCGGCGTGACGTTCAGCGAGTGAGAGGTCGACCCCGAATCGACCAGCGATTTCGATCCGACAAAGAGTTTTCCAGCGGGCTTACAGCGAAGAAAACGTTGCAGTGACGTGTGCCCGCGGCGGCTCGGAGAACACCGTCTGGGGGTCGGCGTCGACGACGAGCGTCGACTGGAGTTCCTCTTCAGCCGGCGGGTCAGCCGGAAACAGCCCGGAAAATCGGGCCTCTGCAGCCGTGAGTCGCTGGCTGTCGGCAGTCACCGAGAGCGTACTGATACAACTCGATAGGGGACCGAAGATGGCCTCATACTCGGAAGACAGTTCCACCATGACACCGGTGTCTGTAAGGAACTCCACGGTGTCCGGTTGCTCCCAGATGCAGACACTGAGTGTGCCCTCGCCAGTTGTTTCGAACAGCCACTGGCCGTCGTCTTCGTCGACGATCCGATTGAGCGTGCTGATGTAGCCACTCAGCACGTGCGCGAGAACACGCCGACCGTCAGCCGCCCGGTTAGGATCTTCGGTTGGGACAAACAGTCGAGTGCCGGTGAGGCCGAACGCCAACCCGGCTGCGTCACTGTGGCCCTCATAAATCGAGACGCCACGCTGGGAGTCGACATGTTCGAACTCCCAACCGAACCGGTCGACAATCTCGGAGTGGTCGAACGAGCCCTCGAAAACGAGCAAGCCGTCTGTGAGCATCACAGCGTCGACCTCAATGCCGACGTCGGCGGCCGTGACTGACTCCGGTTCGGATTCGAGTTCGGAACCGGCCGATTGGTCATCGGTGCCAGCAGTCACGTTCGATTCGTTGGTCGAGTGCTCGTCGGCTGTCTCGGTACTGTTCGCGTTGTCGGCTGTCGCGGTACTGTTCGTATCGATCTCGGTTTCGTTTCGCTGGTCGGCTGCTGATTCGTTTTCGGGGCGTATTGGCTCGGTCGATGGGTCGACGACCGTCGCGTTCTCGTCGGCGTATTCGTCGTCGACCCTGCCAGCGGCGTTAACCGCCTGTCGGAGTGCAGCGCCGAACGGATAGCTCGACAGCGATTCGACAGCCGCAGAGATTCGATCGACGCCAGACAGCGGCAAGCCGACAAGCGGGTTCGTCGAATCGAGTCGGCCGGTCGAAACCGCCCGTCGAATCGCCGGCAGCGATGAAAGCTCCAGATGGTACGAGACGACACTACCGTTGTCGTAGCTGTGTGCAGGTGGCCAACTGCTGTGGGCTGGTCGCCCATACCGGACAGGACCGCCGTTGGCCTCCGGGTCCTCAGTCACGTCGGCGTCCGTCTCCAGACAGCCAGCGACCACAAGGCTGCCGGTGGCCCCGACAGCCTGCAGCAGCGTCCGTCGGTTCATAGCCGACGCTCTCACTCCAGCTACAAGTATCATCTTTTTTGAACGCCGGGCTACGGGTGGCCGAGGATGTTTATATGTCGGCGTACATAGGTTTCGGCATGTACGTCCGTGATGCAAAAAACCGCGACGAGGTCTGGCTGCTGGACCAGATTGACGCGCTGGGCGTCGACCCTGCGGCCTTTCGGTCGCGCGAGTACGTGATAGCGGTCGACGAAAAGACCAACACACGGGTTGGGTTCGGACGGCGTCGCATCCACTCCGGTTCGCCCGAGGTCTGTGAACTCACGGGCATCGGCGTACTCGAAGCATGGCGCGGACAGGGTGTCGGTGGACACGTAATCGAGCGACTTATGGCAGAAGCCGGTGACGACGGCTTCGAGACGGTGTACGTCCTGACAGACATCCCCGAGTATCTCGGACAGTTCGGCTTCGAGTTGGTCGAGCCGAATCAGCTCGCCGAGCAACTGATCGACCGACTCGACCGCAAGCGCCAACAGGTCGACGAGAGCATCGAGCCGCTGGCGCTCGCTGTCGGCGACTTCGAGATGCCCCCGCGTCTTCGAGAGGCGTTCAAAACCGCGAGTGCCGAGACTGAGTCGACAGAGCCCGCCGAAACCGCAGAGGACTTCGGGATTGACCCCGAGACGGCGACGTATAAGTACGATACCGGGTAGCAGCCAACTACTAGCGGTAGCCACTGCCTACTGGACACCTTCTCTGCCTTCGAGAAAGTCGGTGCTGAAAACGAGATACGTCAACACCGTACAGAACAGAATTGGCGGCAGGAGGGCGAACGCCCACAGCGGTTCGAGTCCCCAACTCAGAATCAGCACGACGTTTCCAAGGCCCAAAAGTAAAAACGGCATCGAGTACAGCGCGGCGCGCTTTCGTTTCCGGCCAGTATCAAGAATTTCGTCGTCCAGCATCTCCGCTCTGGGCGGGCCGTCGACGCTACCGGATTCGTCCGACTCACTCGGCGGCGTTTCCATACACGCTCTATGAGCCGTGGGCTCAAAAACGATGCCACATCTCACTGTGCGTTGGTATCAAACCGCGAGGCAAGCGAGATCAATCCGAACAGCGCGGCCACCGCGAGAGCGACCACCACCATCCCGTAGAGCGTCATCGCAGCCGGCGTAATCGGGACTGCAAGCACACCGCCGACCGTAATGTCGCCCGCCTCGGCACTGTTGGCCCCGACAACGAATCCGAGCAGCCCACCGATTAGCACGCCAATCCCACCGAGTGCCAGTAGAATCCGTCGACCGAGCCCACTGACGGCCGGCTGGGACTGTTCGTCGGTCATACCACTGCTATGAGCGCATACCGGTAGAACGTTTCCGTTGGCCCCGAGGTTATATGCTCATTCGTGGTAGCCATACTGTATGACTGATCCACTCGTACTCCGGGCTCGCGACGCATACCAACAGGCCCATGTCCCCTACTCGTCGTACCCTGTCGGCGCGGCACTCGAAACCGTAGACGGAACCGTGTTCGTCGGTTGTAACATCGAGAACGCAAACTACTCGAACAGTCTGCATGCCGAAGAAGTCGCACTCGCCGAGGCGGTCAAAACCGGTCACACACAGTTCAGCCGATTAGCGGTCTCATCGGACGCACGCGATGGGCTCACCCCGTGTGGGATGTGTCGACAGACGCTCGCGGAGTTCGCTGACGATAGTTTTGAAATCGTTTGTGACACGGGAGATGGCGTCGATCATTATACGCTCGGTGAGCTACTACCCAACACTCTCTCCGAGTCGATGCTTCAGCAGGCGGCTCAGCGACGAGGTGAGCGGGATGCATAACACCGACGCCGACAGCGAGGACCCGAATGCCGACCGCCAGTATCATCTCGAAGTGACGAGCGAGGAAGTTGCCGACAGTGTGCTGTTGCCGGGCAACCCCGAGCGAATCGAGACGATTACCGGACTCTGGGATGACGCAACGACTGTCGCCAGCCATCGAGAGTATCGGACAGCAACCGGCCAGTATGCGGGCGTCGACATCTCGGCGACTTCGACGGGGATCGGTGGCCCTTCGGCAGCGATCGCGCTCGAGGAACTCGCGCGTGTCGACTGTGAGACGTTTATCAGAGTGGGATCGTGTGGAGCCATCCAACCCGACATCGAGGTTGGTGATCTCGTCATCACCTCGGGAGCCGTTCGCCAAGAGGGCACCAGCAAGGAGTATATAAAACCGGCGTACCCTGCAGTTGCTAACCATGAGGTCGTTTCGGCACTTATTGCGGCCGCAGAACGGTTAGGCTACGACTACCACGTCGGGTTGACAATGAGTGCGGACAGCTTTTATACTGGCCAAGGTCGACCCGGTTTCGACGGCTATCACGCACCCGGTAGTGAGAGCCTAGTTGAAGAGTTGCGGAGCGCGAACGTCGCCAATATCGAAATGGAGGCGGCGACGATTCTGACGCTGGCGTCGATCTATGGCCTGCGGGCTGGCGCAGTGTGCGCAGTGTACGCCAACCGGTCGACAGGTGAGTTCCGTCCCGTTGGCGACGAGCGAGCCGCCGAAACAGCGAGTCTGGCGGTCGCGCTGCTGGCACAGATGGATCAACGCAAACGTGAGGTAGATGTCGACGTATGGCATGCTGGCCTCTCAGTTGAATAAGCGCATCGGCCGAAATATACCAGTAGACAGACGAATTCGTGTGTTCTACTGACAGCCACTCGGATCAGTCACTGCCGTCCATTTCAAAGCCGATTTATCCAAGGCCGTTGGACCTCTATGTATGACAGCTCATGTCGTCGTTGTCGGTGCCGGATATGCTGGTGCTGGCACGGTGAAATCGTTCGAAAACGAGATCGAGGAGGGCGAAGCCGAGCTCACCTGGATCTCCGAACACGATTATCACCTCGTGTTACACGAGGCCCACCGCGTAATCCGCAAACCGGAAGTCGAATCGAAAGTCGCTATCCCGGTCGACGAAATCAAAGCTCCCGAAACGAACTTCATTCGGGACCGTGTCACCGGCATCGACACCGACGAGCGACAGATCAAGCTGCGAGACGGCGAAAACGTCGAGTACGACTACCTGCTGGTCGGCCTCGGCTCCTCGACGGCCTTTTTCGGCATCGACGGCCTCAAAGAGTACGCCCACACGCTCAAAAGCCTCGACGACGTCCGTGGTATCCACGAAGCGGTTCGGTCGGCCAGCGAGGAGGCAACACAGAGCGAGCCCGCACAGGTGCTGATCGGCGGGGCTGGCCTCTCGGGCATCCAGACGGCCGGCGAGATCGCCGAATACCGTGATCTGCACCGCGCGCCAATCGAGATCAAACTCGTCGAAGGGCTGGATTCGATTTTCCCCGGCCAGGACCCCGAAGTCCAGGGTGCGCTGAAAAAGCGACTCCTAGATCGGGATGTCGAGATTCTGACCGGCGATTTCATCTCGGAAGTCGACGACGAGAGTGTGTATCTCGGCGAAGACAACTCGCTCGACTACGACGTGCTTGTCTGGACTGGCGGCATTACGGGCCGCAAAGAGATCGCAGAGACCGACCTTGATAAGGACGACCGCTCGAACCGTCTGTTTGCAGAATCCGACTTCCAGACCAGCGACGAGCGTGTCTTTACCATCGGCGATGCCGCACTGGTCGACCAAGGCAACGACGATGTCGCCCCACCGACCGCCCAGGCCGCTTGGACGGCCGCCGAAGTCGCCGGCGAAAACCTCGCTCGTGCCGTTCGCGGTGCGCCGCTGAAGTCCTGGAAGTTCAAAGACAAAGGAATGGTCATCTCGATCGGCGAGGAAGCGGTTGCCCACAACGTGATGGGCGTGCCGATCAACACGTTCGGCGGTCCAGCGGCCAAAGCACTCAAAAAGGGAATCGCCTGCAACTGGATCGCTGACATCACCTCCTACAAGCGCGCCATGAACGCATGGAGCGACATGTAGCTGTTCGGACTGAAAAATACTACCTCTGTACGACGTTAGGCGCCCAGTTCGACGGCGTCAGTGTACTCCTGCAGCCAGTCGAGAATATTGCTATCAGGAACTGACAGCGACCGCTCTACTGGGTCGTAGTCTGGATAGCCGCCAACGTCGTCTTGGCTGTCAATGATCGCTCCTTGATCGTTTCCGACCCGGTTTTCGATCAACTCTCGTTCGTACTCCGATCGGTCGGCGGGACGTGGGCCGACGTTCGCTTTGACCCACGATGGGGTGTCTGCGGCGGATTTGACAGAATCGAGATCAAGGCCATCCGGCACGAGTGGTGGGCTGCTGAGTTCAGTCAGCCCGCCGTCGTCAAACGGCCGTTGGTCGTCATCCCATTCGATGTCCTCGTGCCAGACGTTACCGCCGTATGAGACAAGTGGCCGGTCGTAGAAACTAGGTGTATCTGGACCCGGTTCGTAATAGAGGCCTTTCCAGGTGTGGTCTTGATCCTCGTAGCTGCCGGCTGCGAGATTGATGATGTTCCCACTCGAGCCGTTGACTCTGTGGCCGTAGTTGTAGACGTAGTTGTTGCACATAACCGACTCACACCGCATGAGCGGCACGCGTCTGATGTGGTGGGCGTACAGACAGCCCATGTGGCAGGTCTGTTCGTGATACTCGCTGGCAGCTAAAAATCCGCGAGCGCGATCGTCGTCAGGATGAACGCTGTTGTCGTTCAACCCCTCGGCGATAATCGTATTGATAATCGAGGTGCGCTCGGCATGCGGCTGACTCGATCTCGTCGGACTACCGTCTCGGGTGATGCCGAGGTTCTCTTCGGTTCCCCAGCCGACCGTACAGTGGTCGACCATCACATCGCTTGTGCGGTGGTCGATATCGAGCACCGAGTCGAACTCACTGATTTCGTCTCCCTGCAGGAAGCTCAGATGTGAGAGAATGACACGTGGGTCGTGAACCCGGGTTCGGCATTGGGTGATCGTAATGCCCGGGGAAGGTGCAGTTTCGCCGGCGATCCACAGTTCCTCTTCGCGAATCCGCCAGTTGTGTCCGGGCACTTCGATCACGCCACCGACTTCGAAGACGACAACTGTTGGCTCACCGCTTGCGTTGTCAACCGCTTCGGCCAGTCCGCCGCTGCCGTTGAAATCAAGCGTGGTTACTTTCTCAATGTTGAGGTCGTCGCCGGCCTCGGTGAGCCAGCTCGTATCGGTGAACGTTTGATTCCAGCTGAAGCCGCCATCCGAGCCGCCGCCGAAGCTCGTTTGCGTTGGCGACTCCCAAGCTCCGTTTTTCCGTATGTGTGGTGTTCCTTCGGTCCATTCGCCATTTTTTCTGTGATAAAATCGCATTGGTGGTTGGTATAAGGCACCAGTCGGCATGCTTGTGGCGACATCTCGTCTGCGAACACGTCTCTGCGGCCCTCGACATCACTGTTGAGCCGAGGTACGTCGACGTCCATTCGGAGCAGCGTTCCGTCAGTTGAATATGCCAATCTTCGGTACCCTGTGCACGTCGGTTATATCTATCACTGATAGTCTTTGCGTCTGTACAGTCCACAGTGTACGGAGTGACGTCAGGATGGTCATAGCCTGTCTGTCTGTTGGTCATCAGTCGCCAGACCGATCATAGTAGGACGTATACCAGTCGTCTACGCGGTGGCTGTAGATAGTACCGTCTTGTGCTCACGCGCGGCCAATAGTTGTCGGATCAAACGCGACGACGTGTGTACAGACTGACTGTTGTGCATACCGCATCGAGGTTTCTGGTGGCTCGGTAGCAGTGCGAGAGTCGGGATGGTGATCCGAGGTCCCACAATCGGTGCTGAGTAGTCGTAGTAGGTGGGTCGACACCCACAGAAAGATGACCGTAACTGGTTCCAGATCGGCACCGTTCGCGCTGTCAAACGCGATTGTTTGGCCCTGTCGACGGCGTTAGTGTGCCGGGTCTTCGGCTGGGGCGAGCATATCGTCGATCTGCAGAATCAGAATGTTGTTAGTGTCGTCTTTCGCATCCAACGTGCCGGTGATACGGAGCTTCGACAGCGGCGTCGGGCCGACGATAACCTCGTCACCTTCGTGGAAGTCCCGTACAGATCCTTGCAGGTGGATCTCGGCTCGACAGAGTTCTGGGTGGTGGACGCTCGAAAGGTCGATGCTCTCGACGTTGGCGTTGTCGACTACTTCGTCGTTGTGAAACAGCGGCACTGCGGCGGCTTCGTCCATCCGGTCGACGTCAAGTGCCTCGTAGGCGTTGGCTGTCGGTTTATAGCCGCCTTTTGGACCAGGGACACCCTCGACCAGCTGGAGGGCTTTCAGGCTCTGCATCTGGTTGCGGATCGTCCCGGGGTTGCGGTCGACCTCCTCGGCGATCTGTTCGCCTTTGACCGCGTCTTCGGTCTGTCGGTGGAGGTTTGTGAGCGCGGTGAGTATCGTCTTCTGACTCGGCGTGAGTTCGATTGATGACATAAGCACCGCTTAGAGCGGACCATTCATAAATCCGATGGAAGACTAGTAACAATTCATCGAAGAGAAGGGATTATATACGAATTTTTCGGTCTCGGCGAGCGCAAATCGACCAGTCGATACTGAATCGCTCTTCGCAAAACGGACGAGGACCGAAAACGGCCCACACGGTATTCGAACGCTCGTAGTCAGTGGCTACCGGACGGGTAACCGATCGACTAACTCTGCGCCACGGGTGAACATTCCACCGCGTCCCTTGCCCTCGGTGATGTTGCGAAAGACAGCCTCTGGGTCGTTGTTCCAGACCCACTGCCAGCGGGTGCGTGCGAGCAGCGCGAGCTTGCGAGCCATACTGAGCTGTGGCGTCTCTGAGAGCACATCGTACTCGCGATTTCGGATCAGCCGGTGGTGGTCGGCGTACAGCACGGCAGCCAACAGCACAGCCAGCTGGCAGTCCTCGGGGAGGTATTTGATGCCAGCGACGCCCTCTTCGTACAGCTGTTCGGCACGGGTGAGTTCGTCTTGCATCACTGCGGCAAAACTGGCGTCCATCTCGAAGTCTTTGAGCTGTGATTCGTCGACGCCGTGGCGTTCGAGTGTCGTCTGTGGAAGGTAGATCCGGTCGCGTTCGACGATATCCTCTCGAACGTCTCGCAGGAAGTTTGTGAGCTGGAAGGCTTCGCCTAACGCCGTCGCATGTGGCAGCGCTCGCTCGGGCTCCGAAGGCTGCATCACGGCGGTCATCATTCGACCCACCGCAGACGCCGATCCGTCCATGTAGGCTTCGAGTTCGTCGTACGTCTCATAGCGAGCGGTCTCAATATCCGACTCCATTGCATCCATAAATGTGTGGACGTCGGTGGCATCGATTCCGTACGTTTCGCGGAGCTCAGCAAACGCCGCCAACACGGGATCATCGGTCTCGCGGTCGCCGAGTGCGGCCGCACGGATACGGGCGAGTTCGGCTCGCTGTTCGGCAGGCGGGGTGCCATTGGCGTCGTCGACCACCTCGTCAGCGACACGGAAGAAGGCATACAGTACGTAGGTCGCCTCCCGAATGCGTTTAGGCAACAGCCGCGTGGCGACGTGGAAAGTTTTGCCAGTCCGCTGTTGGATCGCCTTGCTTCGGGCGATTTGTGTCTCCTCTACCATTGTGTTGTTGGGAGGACCGTTGGTCGTCTCATCGTCCGGTTCCAGCGGCACAGCATATATGAATGTATATGAACGCTATCGACATAACAGTTCGTACATACGGGGCCAGTTGTGCTCGGTTGTGACTCAGTAGAACGTATCCGAGCAGTCGTAGATTACGCCGTGAGTCGGACAGACGTACTTGCAGTGCCGATGGATCATCCCCTCTCCACAGAGCGGACAGGGTCGACCCGGTGGGCCGTCGGCCATACTTTCGGTAGGTCAACAACCCACATTACTGTTGGCTTTCGGCCTCCGTCTGTCGACGAGAGGTGGTCTCAACCCGTGGAACATACAGTCCGGGAGAGGGCCGAAGCAAGCCCGTATCGAACCGCTTTGCCCGCAAGATAGCGACTCCGAAAATCGCTGCAACGACAACCGGAATCCAGTTGCCGAACCAGGCGTTGATCAGCCCCCATAGAATGACGAAACTGATCAGATCATCGAGCATGAACTCACAGGTTTCGAGTCGAGATTCGAGTCCGGATCGATCAAACGTAAGGTCCAACACGCCGACCGCAACAGTCGCGCTCAGCACCCACCCCGCGTAGTTCGACAGCGGCACATCGTAAAACATCCCGCCGCCGTCGTAGCTCCAAAAGCTGAGCGAGACTGCCGCCGGATCAAGTGCGACATCCATCGCAACAACTGCCGGAATTACAATCGATAGCCGAACAAGCCGCGAGGTCGACCGTTCGCCGAGCAACAACAACGAAAGCAGGTAGGTGTTGAGCACGATTGGCAGGAAAAACACTGGCAGTGCGGCCGGAATACCTCCAACCATTGGTCCCAGACTCACCCCGTAGACGAACTCACCATAGGGCCAGCCCGTCGACACACCGACGTACTCGATGACATACGTATAGCTCATCAACAGCCCAATCCCTACGAGAGCGCGTCGATCAATCGTTGGAAGCACGCCGACAATGAGTGGGGCGGCCATCACGAACGTCCCGAAGAGAATCAACGGTGGGTTGAACTGGAGCGCCGCCGGAAGCACCGACCACTCCATGGCGCTGCCGAGCAGCATCACCGCCCCAACCAGCGGGAAAAACACGGCGATAGTAAATCGGTTGCCGTCGACGAAAGCGTCTAACCACGCCTCGGCCTCAGTTCGGGTACGCGGCAATCCCGAGAGAATCGCCTGCATATCTTGAGCCTCGCTGATCCGCAGCTCTGTGCGATCTGCCTCGACAGCCGAATCAGTCATTAGAGAACCTCCCACAACGGAACAATCTGCCAGAGTGCACCCAGTGTAATGAGCGTCCCGACCACCGTATTGAGCGTGGGAAACCACCAGTAGGCACGGGCTACTGCAACCGACGAGCCGGCGACCCACCCCACAAAGACGGGGTAGACTGCGAGTAACGCGCCCAATCGAAGGTCGACTGTCCCGAACGCGACGGCAGCGGCAAGCCAGCAGGCTGCGACATATCCATACGTGCGGCGTTCGCCAAGGGCAGTCGCAGTCGTCTGAATACCTGCCGTACGGTCGGGTTCGATGTCGGGAATCGCCGAAAACGTGTGCATGCCCATCGTCCAGAGCCACGCGCCGGCGACTGCGAGGGCGGGCGGCTGGCTGCCGGCAACCACCACGTAGGCCGCAATTCCCGGCAGGATATACAGCCCGTTGGAAACCGAATCGAGGAAGGGTGTCGTTTTAAATCGGAACGGCGGCGCGCTGTACTGGATCGCCAAGAACAGAAAGCCGACGAGCCACGGCCAAGCCGAAGGTGGTGTAAGCACAAGTAGCCCAACACCTAACAGCCCACTAGCGATGACTGCTGCGGCCACTGGCCGGTCGCCCTGCCAGCGAGCTTCTTTGTCGTCTTTTTTCGGGTTAGTACTGTCGACTTCGGCATCGAAGATGTCGTTAACGCCGTACAGGAGGACGTTCGCCGGCACCAAAAAGTAGCCGAACAGGACGACTGCCGCAGGTGTAAACAGCTCTTGGACAGTGGTTGCCGCAACAGCGACACCGACGACCACCGGGCCGGCGAGATACAGCCAGAATCTGGGCCGCGAGAGCACCAACAGGTAGCTTAGATGCTCAAGCAGGCCGGCGTTTCGCAGGTCGTCGCTCACAGTCGGCATCACGCTCCCATCGAATCCGCGGTTAGTTGGCCGCTAATCAGACACATCGGTACGCCGATACCAGGAGTGGTATACGAGCCTGTAAAGTAGAGCCCGTCTACTTTTGTGGACGTTCTGGAAGGACGGAACAACGACGTCTGCCGGAGGGTGTGGGCCATTCCCAGCGCCGTGCCCTCCATCGAGTTGTAGCGATCAGTGAAATCGTCGACGCAGAACATCTCTTCGGTGACGATCCGATCCCGAAGGTCGACGCCCGTGTTCTCGGCAATGTCATCGAGAACGAGATCACGGTAGCTTTCGCGTAACTCGGGTGTGTCTTCGAGACCCGCGGCGATTGGGACGAGCGCAAACAGGTTGCTGTGGCCCTCGGGTGCGACCGAGTCGTCGGTTTTCGAGGGCACACACAGGTAGTAGGCCGGATCATCGGGCCAGGCTGGCTCATCGAAGATCATCTCGAAATGCTCGTTCCAGTCAGTCGGAAGCACGAGTGTGTGGTGGGCAAGTTCGTCGACGTCGCCTTCGACACCCAGATACAGCAGGAATGCTGAGGGCGCATACGTCCGAGAGTCCCAGTAGTCTGCGCTGTACTGGCGTTTTTCCGGCGGTAGGAGCTCCTGTTCGGTGTGAGCGTAGTCGGCGTTCGAAACCACGCGGTCGGCGAGATACTCCTCACCGTGTTCTGTTCGGACCGCAAACGCCCCTTTTTTGCCGGCGATCTCAGTGACGGGTTGGTCGGTGACGAACTCGACGCCCAACTCTTCTGCGAGTTCGACGATGCCGTCGACCACCGCACCCATCCCGCCGTCGGGGTAGTAGACACCCATATTAAAGTCGACGTGGCTCATTAGGTTGTAGAGCGCGGGCGTGTTAGTCGGCGCACCACCTAAAAAGACCAGTGTGTACTGCATGATCTGCTGGAGCTTGGGGTGTTCGAAGTAGCCCTCAACGTGGCCCTGCATTTTGCCGAGCAGCGAGAGCCCCCAAGAGTACCGCAGCACATCGAGATCGATATAGTCCCGTAGTCGAGGGCGATCCTCATAGACGAAATGTTCCATCCCGACGTTGTAGGTGTACTCAGATTTCTCAAGATATCGCTCTAGGGCCTCGCCAGCGCCGGGTTCGTACTGCTCGAAGAGTGCTTTGTTGGCCTCGATATCCGGCAGGAGGTCGACCTGATCGCCGTCTTTGAAAAAGATCCGATAGTGCGGATCAAGCCGCGACAGCGAGTAGTACTCGTCGGGTCGCTTGCCGAAATGCCCGAAAAATCGCTCAAAGACATCGGGCATCAGATACCACGACGGGCCCATATCGAACGTAAAGCCGTCACGTTCGAGGCGGCTGGCGCGGCCGCCTAACTGTTCGTTCTTTTCGACGACAGTGACGTCTGCCCCGGCGTCGGCGAGATAACACGCCGTCGACAGCCCACCGAACCCGCTACCGATGATGACGATATCCTCGCCATCGACCGCCGAGAGGTCGCCATCGTATCGTCCGTCGTTGCCGCCGTGTCGCTCGCTGTCTCCATCGGAGGCGGTGACCATGTATACCACAGATAGGTACGACATGAGTATAAAACAACGGACTTCCGGCCGTCAACGCCCAGCTTTAGGGTCCAGCATCCCCAGCAGTGTGTATGGATCAACAAACGGTCGTCATCACCGGTGGAACCCGCGGAATCGGACGCGCAGTTGCCGACGAATTCGCCACAGCCGGCGCACAGGTTGTCATCTGTGGCCGCGAGACCGAGCGTGTCGAGCGGACCATCGATGAACTGAACGACGGCCACGACCGCGTCTCGGGACTCGCAGTCGACGTCCGAGACGAAGCTGGCCTCACAGACGTGTTCGAACATGCCGCAGACCGTGGCGAGACGGTCGACATCGTCGTCGCCAACGCCGCGATAAACCACGGCACGCCGGGCGAAATGCCACTCGACGGCGAGTCCTACGACCAGTTCGACGAGACGATGTCGACCAACGTCCGTGGCGTGTTTGCGACGATCAAGCAAGCCGTCCCACATCTCTCGACGGAGGCTCGGGTGCTCGTTCCCTCAGGGTCGGTCGCCCGCAAAGCCAAAGCGGGGATGGGAGCCTACGCCGTCTCGAAAGCGGCTGCTGAGGCGCTTGCTCGTGGATTTTCGGTCGACCTCGAGCAGCCAGTGTGCGTTGTCGATCCCGGATTAGTCGCCACCGAACTCACCGGAATCAAAAACGCACGCGACCCAACAGCTATCGCACCGATGTATCTGTGGGTTGCCACCGAGGCCGAACCGAGCGACATCGACGGCGAGATCGTTTCGCTCCGGACATGGAAACAGTCGACGCGGTAGGCGGCAACTACCAGAACGGTAGAACGTCGCTACTACCGTCTACTCCATCAGTTTATGTGGGCTGCCGACAGACATGGTACTGCGTGCCACGGGCACCTGATTCCCCATGAACGACGCAGACGACTACTACAAATCCCTCATTGCAGAGTCCGCAAGCCGACGGCCGCGACGGCTGCGAGCCGACCCCGTCGACCACGCGGTCGCCGTTATCGACAAGCCAGTTTCGACAGCAGCACTCAAAGAAGCCTAATCGGCGGCTACGACGAGAGCAGCCGCCGAAACTGCTCGACAACCGATAGCTCCGCCAACTCGCCCGGTTTTTCGGGGAGCCGTTGGTCGACCATCTCACAGACGGCATCAAGCTCATCGATGCTCTGTCGATCGTAGGCAATCATCTTGAACGGCCAGCGAGTGCCGTACAGCACGAGTGCGGTCTCAGTGAGTTCGTACCCTCTGAACTCATCCCACGGCAGGTGACCGAAGGCAGTGAGTAATCCGGCATCAGTGAACTCATACTGGCGGCGTCGACGGCTCAACACGGCGAGCACAGCTTGGAGGACACCCACAAGCAGCCAGAATCCCGCCAACAGGAGCGCCCCAGCCTCCCAGACAAGCACGGCCACACCGAACGCTGCGACGATGCCGATAAACCGCATCGCGCGAAACCACTGTGCTTCCGGCCGTTTTTTGGCTTTCCAGCGGAGTTGCTGGTCGCTCGTGGCCCGACTCCGATCGACGATGGTCTGGTCGGCCAGAAACCCGATGAGAAATGCAGCCAGAAACCCGAGCGTCCCACCGAGTGCGAACGGAACCGCCGGCAGAACACCCCAGAGAATACTGATCGGTAACGCCGCAAGCAGCGTCCCCGCGGCAAGCAGCATCGGGAGACCCAACTCGGTGCCGGCCCGGAACCGCTCGGCGAGCCCCTCGGTTGGCAGGCCGACTGCTGCAGCGGTCGTACCGAGCAGAAAGAAGCCAGCGACAATAACTGCCTCCTCGCCCCCCACAGCGCCAGTAAACAGTCCGTTGGCCAGATAGCCCGCGGGCGGACCAGCCGTCCCGACAGCCCACAACCCGAACAGCACCGACAGTCGGCGACGAAGCGAGACCATACTCCCAAACGTATACGAATGATAATATGTCTACCGCCGGAAAGACGGCTGCGTCCTAGACGGCGCGTACAAGACGCGCTGTGAGGTCTTCGGTCAATGCTGCGGCCGCCTCCGGCGTGAAGTTCCAGACCGAATCGTGGAAATTAGTCCGGTAGCTCGCCGGGCCGTTGTAGTCGATCTCGGCTGCACGCTCGCCGACCAGTCCGTACGCGAGCGTGGCGTGAACTGCCGCAGTCAACGGCTCGTCGACGCTGGTACAGAACGTGGCGACCGTGCTGCCGAGCATACAGCCAGTGCCGACGACTTCGCCCATCATCTTGTGGCCTGATTCAATGTGGTAGGCGACATCGGCCGAGGCGACGACGTCCTGTTCACCGGAAGCGACAACGGCCGCACCGGTTGCGTCGGCGAGGGCTTGGGCTGTCTGGGCGATTTCATCGTACTCACCGACTGATTCGACGCCCTTGACGTCGGCTTCGACACCTGCCAGTGCGCTGATCTCGCCGTAGTTGCCTTTGATCGCCGTACAGTCGACCGTCTCAAGTAAGCTCTCGGCGACGGCAGTTCGCGTCGACGTCGCACCAACCCCGACCGGATCAAGTACAACCGGCACACCCAACTCGTTGGCGGCCTCGCCTGCGTTGTGTAGGGCCTCGATATTGGAGTCGCTCATCCGGCCGGTGTTCAAAAGAATTGCGCCGGCTAACTCGGCCATCTCGGGTGCTTCATCCGGTGCGTCGGCCATCACCGGCAGCGCGCCCCAATGGAGCGTGATGTTGGCAAGATCGTGTTTCGTGACTTCGTTTGTGAGTTGCTGGACCAACGGCTTGGTTTCGCGGATCGCCGCGAGCGACTCGGACAGCGCGGTCGCCGAACAGTCGGGAGCGTTAGTCATCGGCTACCCCGGTAGAAGGGGCTTCCTTCTCTGCCGACGCACCGAGCGCAGCTGTCGCTGCCGCTGGGTCGTCTGCGGCAGTGATTGCACTGATAACAGCGACTGACGACGCACCAGCGTCGATTACCGCCGGCGTGTTTTCGGGCGTGATGCCACCGATTGCAACGACGGGGATTCGAACGGTCTGGACAATGTCGGCCAAGGTGTCGAGGCCAAGCCCGTCGTCAGCTGTCGGTGCCTCGGGTTTCGAGTCTGTCCCGTAGATCGCACCGACGCCGAGATAGTCCGCACCCGTGATCGCTGCCAGTCGGGCCTCGGAGACTGTTGAGACCGACGCGCCGATGATGGCATCGTCTCCCAACTGCTCGCGGGCAACTGAGATCGGTAGATCCGACTGCCCGAGATGGACGCCATCAGCATCGATTGCACGCGCGAGATCGATCCGGTCGTTGACGAGCAGATCGACGTCCGCCTCGGCAGTCAGTTCCCGCAGCTGCTGGCCCAACTTGTAGCGGCGCTGGGCGTCCATGTCTTTTTCACGAAGCTGGACCGCATCAACGCCACCCTCAATGGCTTGCTCGACGATCTCGACAGTCGACCGTCCCGCCGAGAGCGTCTGTTGAGTCACGAGATACGTTTGCCACTGCTCGGGATTCATGGCTGATACTCGGCGGTGGTAGCACAAGCGGCTTACGATCTTTGGGCCGCACCGGATCAACCGAATCCAAAGACGCAAGCACCGAGCGTCGAAACACCGAACCGAATGGTCGACCTGCTGGCCCGACTGCTCGCTTGGACCACTCGGGTGCTTGCGTGGATCGCCGGCCTACTCGCGCGAGCCGGCGTTATCGAACGCGAGCGACTCCGATCGACGGTCGATCTCGCATGGCCTCGTGTCATTACGGGATTTGCGATCATGTCGAAACAGACCGCCGATCTCGCGATGGTCGGGATCGTACTTGGCGCGCCGGCGGTTGCAGGCCTCGCGTTTGCTGGTGCCTACTGGACGGTCGGTAAGTTCGTTGCAATTGGTCTTGCGGGCGGGACTGTCAGTCTTGTCTCCCAAAACTACGGCGGCGATGAGACCGAACGAGCCGCGCTTGTCGTCAAACAGAGCGTCTGGCTCGCGCTACTGTTATCTGTTCCAATCGTTTCGGTTTATATCCTGTTCGCCGACTCGCTGATCGATTTGTTAAGTACGAACGAGGCCGCTATCGCCCATGGCACGGTGTATCTCGCGGTTGTCGCACCAGCCCTGCTTTTCGAGTTCCTGAATATGATCGCCAGCCGGACGTTCGCGGGCGTTAGTGACACGTTTACACCGATGGTAATCCGCGCTGGCGGCGCGGTACTGAACATCATTTTGAGTGCGGTGTTGATTTTCGGCTTCGGTCTGGGTGTCATGGGTGCTGCACTCGGCACTGCGATTTCAGTCGCTTGCGTCACACTCGTCTTCTCGTGGGGAATGTTCGGTCGGTCCTACTTTGGCCACGGCGCGAGCCCGGTCGCGCTCTCGGTCTCCGGCCCGCAGTTCGACACTGAACTCATCCGACAGCTTGTGAGCGTGTCGACGCCACTTATCGCTCGGCGGCTGGCCGAAGGGATCGTTAGTTTCCCCCTACTGGCGATTACCGACAGCTTTGGGTCGGCCGCTGTCGCCGCGCTCGAAGTCGGTCGACGAGTTCGAAACCTTGCCAACAGCGTCACTTGGGGGTTTTCGATTGCCGCCAGCACGCTCGTTGGCCAGCATCTTGGGAGCGGCGACGAGCGTACAGCCGAGTCCTACGGCCGCGAAATCATCCAGCTGTCGCTTGTCATCTATCTTGGCGTTGCCGCAGGTGTCGCTGTCTTCGCTGAGCCGATTGCTGGCGTGTTCGTCGACGAACCCGAAGCCATCGCGTTGACGACCAGCTTCGTCATTGTCGCAGCGATCAGCGTGATCCCGCTCGGATTGGATGGCTCAGCGACGGGCGTGCTCCGAGGAGCCGGTGATACCCGAATTCCGTTTTATGCCTCGCTTGTCGGACTGTACGTCTGTGCGCTCCCGATGGCGTATCTGGGTGTTGTGACTCCACTTGGTATCACCGCCCTCTACATCGCGCTGGTCGTCGAGACGACCGTCCCGGCCGCGATCACACTCTGGCGATTCCAGACTGGCCGCTGGAAAGCCGCCAGCCGAGCCTATCGGCCGGCGTCGACCTAACCGTCTGTCACGGTCGACGCATACGCCGCCCGCTGGTAGGCGTCAACTACCTACGAGTAAGTAACGACTACTCCTTTTTGCCAGACGGATACATTTTAGTCTACATAAAAGCAGTTATCAGATGCGTTTCGGCTGGTCATCTTTGCACATTCGACCGTTTTCGTCGCCGAACTCTCGGCGATCTCGACCTATCTTTCAGTCGGGAATCAGAGCTAAGTAACTCAGTAGGGATATGCTAGACGGAAAATTATGGCAGACTCAACTAGCGGTCCGCACAACATTACAACGGACCACGAGACAATCAGAGAATGGGTTGAAACACGGGGCGGGACACCGGCTCATCGCACTGAAGAGGCCGACGACGCCAGCAGCCTCTATATCGTCCGCGAAGGCGAACAGATGGAGGGACTCGACTCCCTTTCGTGGGCAGAGTTCTTCGAGACGTTCGAGGCCGAGGGGTTGGCGTTCGTCTATCAAGAACAGGAGGTCGGCGAAACCGACGAATGGGTGTACGATCTGGTCGAGCGATCCGAAGTCGCCGAACAGACATCGCTGGAGACCACCGACGTTGAATCACGACTGCTTGAAGGCGACGTTATCCAAAGCGAGATTACTGAAACAACAGTTATCGAAAAGACAGTCATTGAAACGGATCAGATCGAAAGCCAGATCGTCGACAGCGAACTCATCGAGTCGAATCTGCTCGACCGCGAAGTTCAGCAACGCGAACTCGTCGGAGTCAGTTTCGAAGGCAGCGACGTGATGACCTCGATCAGTGCTGACACTGAGAGGTCGACTGAACACTTCGAGAGCCGTGACGAGTCGCAGTCAACTGACGACGAAGGAATTCTGAGCGACGATGACGACGAAGGAATTCTGAGCGACGATGACGACGAAGGAATTCTGAGCGACGATGACGACGAAGGAATTCTGAGCGACGA
>PWFE01000054.1 GCA_003554115.1 Haloferacaceae archaeon
CGAGCAGCCTGCTCGTCGCTCTCAAGGTCACTCCGCGTCCGGACACTGCTGACGAACTCATCGTGTGGCACAGTCATCTTTCGACTGTCGTTGAGTGGCTGTTTTGCGGTTGTGGCCGACCGATGTGGTTTTACAGACCAGGAACCACCGTCTATGTACGCACTGCTGGCTTCGCAGTCATCTATAACGATTTTGAGAACCATCCCATATTCGGTATGCTTATGCGGCGGGCGACCGTTCTGTTAGCTATGTCAGAATCGGCAGCGAGCGCGCTTGCGGTCGACCAACTCCAGGCACTGAAAGCCGTCGCCTTGGACGGCGGGCTCAGTGGATCGGTCAAAGTCTCGTGTGCAACGCTGGGAGACCAGCTTGAGACCTCGACCCAGACTGCCTCTCGGCGACTTCAGGGGCTCGAAGCCGACGGGCTGGTCGACCGCGAGATCGTCTCGGACGGCCAGTGGGTTGCGGTGACCGACGACGGCGAGCGTGTGCTGCGTGCGGAGTACGCCGACTACCGGCAACTGTTCGAGGCCGATACCGGACTCGCCCTTTCGGGAACGGTGACCACCGGAATGGGTGAGGGCAAACACTACATCTCGCTTCCAGGATACGAACGACAGTTCGAATCGAAACTGGGTTATGTGCCGTTTCCGGGGACGTTAAATCTCGAACTCGACGAAGAAAGCATCCGAGCCCGTGGCGAACTCTCGGCGCAGGCGTCGGTGCCAATCGAGAGCTGGGAAGACGGTGACCGGACGTTTGGAGCGGCAACGTGCTATCCGGCCCAGATGACCGCTGGCGACGACCGCGCCGAGCCAGTCCACGTGATCGTTCCAGATCGCACCCACCACGACGAGGGGAATATCGAAGTAATCGCCCCCGAAAAACTCCGTGAGGAACTGGGAGTTGACGATGGTGATACTGTTTCAGTACACATCGAGGAGGCAGAATGACCCAGTCTGCCGACCAGCAGGCCGCCGTTGAGGCGGCTATCGCGGCATTCGCTGACGACGAGCCGGTGTTGATCCACGACTTTGCGGACCGAGAGGGTGAGACTGATATCGTCTATCCCGCACGAGCCGTCGACAGTGACGCGGTCGGCCGGCTACGAAACGACGCTGGCGGGCTGGTTTGTGTTGCACTCTCCGATGCAGTGAGCGAGGCCTTTGGGCTGCCGTTTTTGCAAGACGCCGTCGAGCACCCCGCTGCGGGCGAACACACGCTCGCCTACGACGAGCGGTCGTCGTTTTCGCTGACGGTGAACCATCGAGATACCTTTACCGGAATTACGGACGTCGACCGCGCGCTGACGATTTCGGAACTCGGCACTGCGGCAGCCGCTGCCGAGGCCGATTCGGGATACGATGAGTCCGCGTTCGCTGCTGAGTTCCGGTCGCCCGGCCACGTCCATCTGTTGCGAGCCGCACCCGAACTGTTGGCTGATCGAGTCGGTCACACCGAGTTGGGAATCGCGCTGGCTGCGGCAGCCGACCAGCCGCCGGCAGTCGTCGTCTGTGAGATGCTCGATGACGAAACTGGTGGGGCTCGCTCCCCAGTCGACGCCAAAGCGTACGCCGAGCGCCACGGCTTAGTGTATGTCGAGGGTGAAGCACTGCTTGCGGGACTCACCGGCTAACATCACGGTTCTTGCAAACTGTTAAGAACTGGTAGCCGAACCCTCAGAGTAGCAATGGCATCATTCGACGAGATGCGCGAGGCAGGCGAGATCGAGACGATCTGGAAAAACGGCGAGTTCGTCGACTGGCAGGAAGCGACCACCCACGTGTTGACTCACGGGCTCCACTACGGAACGGGTGTGTTCGAGGGCGCACGAGCCTACGACACCGAACAGGGGACAGCGATTTTCCGCTGGGAAGAACACCTCGATCGGTTTTTCGCCTCCGGAAAACCCTACGAGATGGAAATTCCTTACAGTAGGCAAGAGCTAACCGAGGCTACCCTCGAACTACTGCGTCGACAAGATCTCCAGAGTGCCTACATCCGCCCGATTGCCTACTTCGGCTACGGGAGTCTGGGCGTCAGTCCCGAGGGCTGTCCAACCGACGTGGCAATCGCCACCTGGCCGTGGGGAGCATATCTGGGCGAAGAGGCACTCGAACAGGGAATCGACGTGATGGTCTCGTCGTGGCGAAAACATTCGTCGAGCCAGATTCCGACCAACGCGAAAACGACGGGACTGTACGTCAACAGCCTGTTGGCCGGCGAGGAGGCCCGCCGAAACGGCTACAAAGAGGCAATTGTGCTCAACAAAGAGGGTCAGGTCGCCGAAGGCCCCGGCGAGAACATCTTCCTTGTTCGGGATGGCGAGCTGTTCACCCCCGGACTCTCTCAGAGCATCCTTGATGGAATCACCCGCGATACCGTGATCACGCTCGCTCGCGAAAAGGGTTACACCGTTCACGACCAAGCGACCATCTCCCGCGGCGAACTCCATACGGCCGACGAGCTGTTCTTTACCGGCTCGGCCGCCGAAGTTACCCCGATCCGCAAGGTTGACAACGTCCAGATCGCCGATGGGACGCGCGGACCGGTTACCGAAGATCTACAATCGGCCTTCTTCGATCTCGTCGAACGCAAAACTGACGCCCACGACGAGTGGTTCACCTACATTTGAATGCTCTTTCGGGGCGGTAGGGACTCCCTACTATTCGTCGACAGGGTTCTGGCGGGTTCTGAGGGGTTTCGACCGAACCACCAGCAATGACGGCGATCGGTCAGTAAGCAGTGACTACCATCGCCAGAACATTCACAGGAGAATTATAACAAAGTCAATATGCTTCTGGGAAGGCTGTATGGAAACGTTCCAAAACTTCCAGCGGCACAAAACTGATTCACCAAGACATAGCCAGCAGCGAACATGTGAATCCTGCGGATCGTACGTCACCAAACAGTTCGTCCGGGTGTTTGGTGGTAACGACGGTTCGGTGTACGGCTGTATGAACTGCACAACGGGCCGGGATCTCCGAGAGGGTGGTGGCCGGCAGCCCTCGCCGACCGAACAGTAGCTCAGTCGTCCGTAGAGGCCGAGTGATCGCCGGTCGTCTCGTTTGATTTTGTGGAGACCCTCGGTCGGTTGTTATCACGTCGGGCCGGGTTTTCTTCTTCTTCGACGGGTATCTGGTGGGCAGACTCAGCAAAACCGGCACTCAACACGCGGGTCAATGCTTCTTCGACCTGTTCGCCGGTCTCTTCGACGCGGTCGGGATGTACCTCCATGACGAATCCGGTGGTAATGTTGGGAGCTGTCGGCATGAACAGCACGATTCTGCCGTCTTGAGTCTCTTTGCCCGTTTTAAACGCCGTCATCCGAATTCCGTTCCAGACTTCGAGTCTAACCGGCTGTTGGAGGTCGTCTGTTCCGGAGACTGCCGTTTCGACGGCGAGTTTCGAGGCATTATAAACGACGCGCAACACTGGCACGCGGTTGATTGTATCGTCAATCGTCGCTTCGAACACCCGTCCAACAGTTGTCCGCATTAAATAGCCAACTGCGAGGATAAGCGTTGTAATCAACGTCAGCGCAACGAAAATTCGAGCCAACGGGACGAGTTCTGCGGGGACCCCAAGCTGGGCGAACTCTAGATTGCTGATCAGCGGGAGACCAATAATACGAACATACAGCCAGTTGAGAACGAAAAGAAGAATTCCGAGTGGAAGCAGCACTACGAGCCCACTGGCGATGTCGCGTTTCCACGTAGACATTCAATCGTGATTCGGGACGGAGGGTCTTATACGTTTGACAAACCAAAACAGTCCAACAGCTAGTAGAGACTGTTTACTTACACGTAGTAAGCAAATACTTTAGTATTTGATAGAAAGTAGGCGTGAACTCGTGGTCTGTCGCTAGAAACGGCAAACTACGTCGGGGATGCTACTGGCCGTCGAGAGTGATCGTTTTCAGTTCGGTGATTCGCTCGTCGGCCAGCAGTTCGTCGAGAACGGCCTTGGGGACCTCAACGTCGAGATCGTAAACGGTGAGTGCTTCACCGCCGATGGTCTCGCGCGCATTGAACATGCCGGCGATGTTGATGTCGTTGTCACCCAGCACCGAACCGATAAGGCCGATGACGCCGGGTGTGTCTTTGTTTCGAGCCACAAGCATGTTGCCGTACGGGATCGCGTCGACGCGGTAGCCGTCGATGCGGACAATCCGTGGGTCGTTGCCAGCAAACAGGGTTCCCGAAACCGTCAACTCGTCGTCACCGTCTTGGACAGTAACGGTAACAAGACTCTGGAAGTCCTCAGTTTGCCGTGTTTTCGATTCGGTGACCTCAATGCCGCGCTCTTCGGCAAGCCGGGGAGCATTGACCGCGTTGACCTGCCATTCGAGCGGCTGGAAGACGCCTTTAAGCGCGCTAGCGGTGACGAGGTCGACGTCCTCGTCGGCAATGTCACCTTCGTAGTGGACTTCGATACCAGAGATGCGCTCGCCGAGCAGCTGGGCGGCGACCTTGCCGGCAGTCTCGGCCAGTCCGAGGTAGGGTTCGATTCGCGGGAAGGCGGTCTCGTCGACCGATGGCGCGTTGAGCGCGTTGAGCACGGGCTGTTCGTTGAGCGCGGCGACGACTTGGTCAGCGGTGTCGACGGCGACATTCTCTTGGGCGGCCTCGGTGGAGGCTCCCAGATGGGGTGTGATGACGATTTCGTCGACATCGAGCAGGGGCGAATCGTCGCTGATTGGTTCCTCGGCGAACACGTCGAGGGCGGCACCGGCCATCGGGCCGTTTTCGACTGCGTCGGCGAGGGCAGCCTCGTCGACGATGCCACCGCGGGCACAGTTGATAAGGAAGCCGTCCTCAAGCAGGGCGAGTTCCTCGGCGCCGATCATGTTCTCGGTTTCGGGCAAAAGCGGGGTGTGGATCGTGACGAAATCAGAGGCAGCGAGACACTCATCGAGGTCGTCGATCAGTTCCGCACCGAACTGGGCGGCGCGTTCTTCGGAGATGTAGGGATCGAAGACAACCAGATCCATCCCGAGACTGTCGAGGCGTTTGGCGACTTCTTGGCCGACACGGCCGAGGCCGATGACACCGAGGGTTTTGTTATTGACTTCATACCCTAAATAGTCGGATTTGGCCCACTCGCCGTCGGTGAGTTTGGCGTGCGCCTGTGGTATCCAGCGGGCGACCGCAAACGCCATTGCGACGGTGTGTTCGGCGGCTGCGCGAACGTTTCCTTCGGGTGCATTGGCGACGATCACACCGTGGTCGGTGGCGGCTTCAATGTCGATGTTGTCGACACCGATGCCCGCTCGACCGACAATGACGAGGTTTTCGGCGGCCTCGAAGACTTCTTCGGAGACATCCGTGCCCGAGCGAACGATTAGTGCGTGTGCGTCGGCGATTGCAGCAAGAAGTTCGTCGCCTTCTGCTTCGTAGTTCGTTTCGACCTCGTAGCCTGCTTCACGCAGCCGATCAAGCCCCGCATCGTCGATCGGGTCCGTGACGAGTACCTTCATGTCTGTAGGATTTTGCGGCGATTGGTTAAGCGTTTCCACGTCGACCTGCTGTTCATCGTCATGTATTACCACACCCCTCCAGTGACCGATTCCACGAAGACGTATACAGCATCGTGCATTTATCAGTAGGAAGTAACCACAGAGTAAACCAAATCAGATGGCGGTAGTCGGCGCATACTAAAACGGGTGTTTTTCATTCTCCGGCGAAAAACAGCATTCAATGAGCCTCATTGCGTTCGATTTCGATGGCACGCTGTCGGACTCGGAGATGACCGTCCTGCTCGGCGAAAAGCTCGGCGTCGACGACGAGATGGCCGACATCACAGAGAAAGCGATGAACAACGAGATCAGCTACGCCGAGAGCCTCCGGAGCCGGGCGAAACTCCTCGACGGTCTTTCGGAGGCTGACGCCGAGGACGCCTACAGCAACGTGGAACTCCGGCCTGACGCCGCAACCCTGATCGACCGCCTGCGCGAGGCGGGCCACACGGTCGCCATCTTCACGGGTGGCTTTGAGCGCGGTGTCCAGCGCGCCCTGGAGGCTGATGGGACCGAGGTCGACCGCATCGTGGCGAACCGACTGCCCATCGAAGACGGCGAACTCACCGGCGAGGTCGAGGGACCGCTGATCGAGGGGACGAAAGACGACCAGCTGGAGGAACTGGCGGCGGAGCTTGGCGTCGAGATGAGCGAGACAGTCGCGGTTGGCGACGGCGCGAACGATCTGCCGATGCTGGAGGTCGCTGGCCTCGCGGTTGGCTTCGAGCCGAAACCAGCCGTCGAGCCGTCGTGTGACGAAGTGGTCTCGACGATGGCCGAGTTGGCGACGCTGTTAGAGGGCCGGGGCGTCCTGGCGGCTGCGGTCGACGACTGAACCCCTTTATTTCGTCTGCGCGATCCATTCGTTTTTATTGATAGCTTCTGAGAGTCGGGTGTAGCGGGGTTTGGGGTAGTCTATGGGAGTCGCGAACATGTAGGGAGTGGGTGCGGGGGTGAGTGGGTTGCAGTCGAAGTCGACCGCTGAACTCCGTCGACGCCCAATTCACGCCTGGCAACTCTTAAAGCCCACAGCGGCCAACTATCGGCAAATGGCCGACTCAGAGGCATACGTCGACCACCCGATGCTCGCCGCCGACTTCATCGAGCGTCGACTCTACCAGATCCAGTTGGCCGGCACCGCCCGCGATGGCCACACCCTCGTCTGTCTCCCGACTGGCCTCGGGAAAACGACCGTTAGTCTGCTGGTTACTGCCGAACGCCTCCACGAACAGGGCGGGAAAGCCCTCTTTTTGGCCCCGACCAAACCGCTGGTCGACCAGCACGCCGACTTCTACCGGGAGGCCCTCCAGATCCCTGACGACGAGATCGTCGTTTTTACCGGCGATGTCCGGCCAGACGACCGCGCCGAACTCTGGGAGTCCGCGCGCGTCGTGATCGCCACCCCGCAGGTCGTCGAAAACGACCTAGTCGGTAACCGGATCTCGCTGGCCGACGTGACCCATCTCACCTTCGACGAGTGCCATCGCGGCACCGGCGACTACGCCTACGTCTACATCGCCGAGCGATACCACGCCGACGCCGACCAGCCGCTCGTCACCGCGATGAGCGCCTCGCCCGGCGGGACAAAAGAAGAGATCCAGACCATCTGTGAGAACTTAGGCGTCGATACCGTCGAGGTGATGACCGACGACGACGCCGACGTTGACGACTACACCTACGAGACC
>PWFE01000116.1 GCA_003554115.1 Haloferacaceae archaeon
AGCGCAGCTACTACTACGAACCCGACGGTAGACGACCACGCACTGAAACCGGCGAGATCATCCGGTTTGATACGGACGAAGCCCTCGGCTTTCGGGCCGACGCACTGGAGTCGATGCTGGCCGGCGGAGCCGACACCGCCGAACAGCTAGCCGATCTCGTCGACGAACGGACGGTCGACATCCATCCCGAGATCGACGAGGACAACTTCTTTAGGACCGATGAAGGGACGACAACGCTTGTCAACCGCTACGATCTGGAAAAAAGCGTCCCGATGGTCAAAAAGACCCACTTTCGGGAGGTCGAACGCTACTGGGTGAACGAACCGTATGCGTTCGTCATCATCTTTCGGTCGACGAAGGAAAACGAGACCAAATACTACGTTGTCGAACCCTACCGCAACGAGATCGAAGGCGAGATCGCGGAGTATCTCACCGGCAAGCTCCGGACGGCGATCAAATACGGCGATCAAGGCGCAGAGGCAGCCGACGCCGACACCCGCCGAGAGGTGATCGAAACCGAGACCTACCGGCTGTTGGCTCGGTATGAACTGTATGATCCGTCAGGCGATCAGTCGTTTGGTGACCAACTGGCCGAGCTTCCGCCGCGGCTCGCCGGCTATGCGAATGTCCTGTTGGACCGCTTCGAGGGATTAATCAAGCGAGTCGAAACGCCGCTTGCCCAACTGGAGACGATGGTCGACGAACTCGAAGACGCCGACGAGGAATCAACCAATCGGGCGGCAGGCACCCGCTACGGCGAGTATCTCGACTCACGGGAGCGCTCACACGACAGCGTCGACCGCCCACCACTGCACAAACGGCTCGTTCCGGACCGACTTGATCCCGACGAATACCGTCTTGAGCCCGATCCGGACAGCGACCTCGGTGAGTTGCTTGCAAGTTTCGGGCTCGAACCGTCCGACGACCCCGACCAGCACCAGCCGCTCGATGGAATCACTGCCCGTCCCGAGCCGGCCGTGCTCGCCGAAGATCCCGAACAGCTGACCGCCTATCAGGTCGAAAAGCTACTGTACTACCTCCAGCGTGATTTCTTGGGTTACGAGCGGATCGACCCGATCAAACACGACATCAACGTCGAAGACATCTCGTGTGATGGTTACAACTCGCCCGTGTTCGTCTATCACTCGGGCTACGAGCAGATTATCACCAACATCATTCACGGCGAACGCGAACTCGACGATTTCGTCGTCAAACTCGCCCAGCGCTCTGGCAAGGGTGTCTCGAAGCGCCGACCCCAAGTCGACGCAACCTTGCCGGATGGCTCGCGTGCCCAGCTCACACTTGGCAAGGAGGTCTCGGATCACGGCACCAACTACACGATCCGGCAGTTCAAAGAGGTCCCTTTTACGCCGATCGATCTCATCAACTGGAAGACGTTCTCGCTCAAGCAGATGGCATTTTTGTGGTTGGCTATCGAGAACGACAAATCGCTTATCTTTGCTGGCGGTACGGCATCCGGCAAAACCACCTCGCTCAACGCCGTTTCGCTGTTTATTCCCTCGAACACGAAGATCGTCTCTATCGAGGACACCCGCGAGGTTGAGTTACCACAGCGCAACTGGATCGCCAGCGTCACCCGACCCTCGTTTACCGAGGACGACAAGGGCGACATCGACGAGTTCGACCTGCTGGAGGCCGCCCTGCGCCAGCGGCCCGACTACATCGTCATGGGCGAGATTCGGGGCGAAGAGGGCCGGACGCTCTTCCAGGTCATGTCGACCGGCCACACCACCTACACGACGTTCCACGCTGATTCGGTCGGCGAGGTGCTCAAGCGCTTTACGACCCAGCCGATCAACGTCTCGAAAACGATGTTTTCGGCACTGGATCTGGTCTCGATTCAGACCTCAACCCGTGTGCAGGGCAAGAAGGTTCGCCGGAGCAAATCGCTCACCGAGATCAACCATTATGACGCCGAAAACGACGAGATCAACGTCCAAGACATCTACCAGTGGCAAGCCGAAGGCGACCGGTTCCTCAAGATGGGCACCTCCAACACCTTAGAGGAGATCAAGTTCGACCGCGGCTGGAACAGCGAGGAACTCGACCAAGAGCTGTTCGAACGCGAACTCGTGTTGGCCTACCTCATCGACCGCGGACTCAACAGCTACACGCAGGTCGCCGCCACGGTTCAGGCGTACATCAACGACCCCGATACCATTCTCGCGCTGATGGCCACAGACCAACTGGAGGCGAGTCTGGAGGACCTTCGGGAGATGGAGTCGGTTCTGATCAACGTCGACCCCGAAACCGAAGCCCTCGTCCCCCGACCCGACCCGGGTGAAGAACAACAGGAGATCGCCACTGAAATCCTCGCCACCGGCGAAGAGCTGTTCGAGGAGTACCGCAATAGAGCCGGCGGCTCGATCAGCGAAGCACTCGAAGGCATGCTTGAGCCGCCCGACGCCGAAGAGCCAACTGTCGACGAACCGATAGCCGAAGACGTCGGCGAGAGTGTGGAATCTGAGGTCGACGACGGCACGGAATCTGAGGTCGACGATACCACAGACGAAACCGCCGCGAACGAAAACCACACCGAAGAAGACTCCACAGACGAAGAGACGACTACCGAGAAGACGGCAGACAAAGATTCCACAGACGAAGAAACGACAGAGGAAGCCAACCCGTTCGATAGCTATCTCGCCGAAGAAAGCGGCGAGCCCTCCCCGCCGGATGGTGCCACAGACAACGGCGAGGGGTGGGGTGTCGACAGCTTCGGTCGCACAGAGGACGAGTAGATGCGCTTCGAGAGCCAGCCGAACGACGGCGATTCGGATCTGCTGGCTGACGCCTTCTATCCGGTCTACAGGCTGCTGTTCGGCGAGAGCAGCGACTTCGCCGACGATGTCGAAACCAAACTCACCGAGGCGCGGATGGCCGAAACCGTCGAACACTACCTCTCGCGTGCGCTGGGCGTTGGCGTCGTCGTTGGCGGTGTGCTGTGGTTGGTCGGCACGCTGTTGGGCTACAGTCTGTTCCGCTTTGGCCTCATCGACCCCGAGATGATCAGTCTCGGCGTGCCAGTCTCAACGGGCGAGACCGCCGCGCTGCTTCGTGGGCTTGTTGTGCCAGTGACTGTCGGAGTGACCGGGATCGTCTTCGGCTCGGTCGGGTTTGTGGTTGGCTTCGGTGGCCTAGTGGGTTGGCCCTACATGGAAGCCGGCGAGCGAAAGCGGAACATCAACATCCTGCTGCCGGATGCGATCTCGTTTATGTACGCGCTGTCGGTCGGCGGCATGAACCAACTCGAAATCCTGCGGGCGATGGCCGAAGCCGAAGACACCTACGACGAGATTGCCCGTGAGTTCCAGTCAATTGTCAACGAAACTGAGTACTTCGGGACGGACTACCGGAATGCGATCCGCAAGCAGTCAATCGAAACCCCGAGCGAGCCGCTGGCGCAGTTTCTGACCGACATGCTGTCGATTATCAACTCCGGCGGAGACATGGAGTCGTTTCTGAAGGACAAAAAGGACGCCCACATGCGGACGGCCAAACAGCAACAGGAGATGACGCTCGAAACCTTAGAGTTGTTCGGCGAGATGTATATGACACTCTCGCTGTTTCCGCTTCTGTTGGTGATTATTCTGGTCATCA
This sequence comes from Haloferacaceae archaeon, assembly GCA_003554115.1. The sequence continues at coordinate 3,619 of PWFE01000116.1, forward strand.
TGGGTATGCTCGGCGAGGCCGACGAGCTGCTGTTGTACGGGACGATCTACGCGCTGATTCCACTGATCGGTGCGGCGTTTCTCGTGTTGGTCTCGACGGTTAAACAGGACGAACCCGGCGACGGCTATCTGCAGACGACTACCAACAGCGACCATCCACAGTCACACGGGGCCGAGGGATTCGTCCCAACCAGTCTCGTCGACGGGTTCGTCGGCCGGTTTCGCGTGTTCGACCGGATCAAAGCCAACGAACGCAAACACACGATTCAGGGAATTTTCAGAGAACCGCACCTGTTTTTCCGTGACAACCCGCTGGCGACTCTCGGGCTGACGGTGCCGATTGCACTCGTGCTACTGGGTGTGATCGTGGCGACCGGTCGGGCACCGCTGTCGACCTCTGGGTGGATCGACCGGCCCGTCTGGAGTACGTTCATCTGGGTGTATCTCCCGATCTATCTGGTGTTCGTGCCGCTCGCCGTCTTTTATGAGTGGAACGTGTACTCGCGACACGCCGTCACAGGCAAGCTCTCACAGAACCTCCGAAAACTTTCGAGTGCCAACGACACCGGCCAGACGCTGTTGGAGTCGATCAACACCGTCGCTGAGACCTCCAGCGGAAAACTCGCCGACGAGTTCGAGATCATGTACGCCAAAGTCAACTATGGGGTGAGTCTCCGGGACGCCTTCATCGAGTTCAACAACAAATACCATCTGCCGCGGTTGGCCCGGACGGTCAAACTCATCACCGAAGCCCAGGAGGCCTCCAGCGAGATCACCGACGTGCTACGAACGGCCGCCCAAGCCAGCGAAAACACCGACGACATCGAACGCGAACGCATCTCTCGAACCCGGATGCAGGTCGCTATTATCCTGATGACCTATCTTACCCTGCTGGCGGTGATGGCGATTTTGCAGACGCAGTTTATCGACGTGATGGCCGGACTCACCGATCAGGCGGCCAACGGCAACGGCGGAGCCGACGGCGTCGACGGAGCCGAGTTCGGCAGTGGCGTCGATGCGAGTTTGTTGTCGCTGCTGTTTTTCCATGCGGTGACGATTCAGGCCGTACTTGCAGGACTCATTGCGGGCTACATTCGAACCGCGAAACTGCTGTCGGGCGTGAAGTTCGTCGTGATTCTGCTGACGATTGCCCTTGGCGTCTGGGTGGTGGTTGGATGAGCGACCGGGCCCAGACAGTGATCGATTTCGCCATTGGCGCGGGGGTGTTTCTGCTCGCGGTCGGCTTCGTCTTCGCGTTCGTCCCCTCGCTGTTCGAGCCGTTTTCGACCGCAAGCGGGAGTTCACCCATCATCGCCGACCGGAGTGCCGACCACCTCACTGGCTCGATGCTCGTCGCAGATCCAGCAAGCCCATCGGTGCTGTCGGCTGCCTGTACGGCCGCCTTTTTCAGTGGAGAGGAAATCGAGGGCGCGGACTGTGGGTTCGATCCGGACGACGACATCGGCGACCTGCTCGGTGTTGGTAACAACGACGTGAACGTCACGATTAGAGAACCAGCGGACTCACCGTCGACGGGGCCAGCCCAGACGCAGACGGTCGACGGCACCGACTACACGCTGAGGCGTGGCACCGAGGGCGTCCCCTCGGACGTGTCGACGGCCAGCCGGATCGTGCTGATCGAGGACGAACGCTACCGGCTGGTGGTGAAGGTGTGGTAAGATGAGCCGAAAAACCATCGACACCGACCGCGGACAGGCCCACACCGTCGAGGCGTTTATCGCCGCGCTGCTGTTGATCAGCGGCCTGCTGTTTGCGATGCAGGCGACCGCCGTCACGCCGCTTTCGGCCAGCACCTCGAACCAGCATATCGAAAACCAGCAGCGCGCAGTCGCCCATGATCTACTGTCGACGGCCGCTGAGGACGGCACACTCAAAGAGGCGGTGCTCTACTGGAACGCCAGCGACGGTAGCTTTCAGGACAGCCCCGATGCCGGCTACTACACGAATGCGGGCACCCAAAACGAGTTTTTGGAGTCGCTGAACAACGCGCTCAGAGAACGACGAATCGCCTACAACGTCCGGGTTCGGTATCACAACACGACCGGCGAGGAGCCACGGGTTCGGACCCAACGAATGGTTGAGATGGGCCAACCCAGTGACAACGCTGTCACCGCCAGCCGGACGATCACAGTGTACGACACCGACCAGCTTAGCGTCGACAACGGCCAGACGCTCGCAGAGATCGAAGACGATCCAACCGAAGCGTTCTACGCGCCGGACGCCAACCCTGACAGCGAGGGCCAGCTCTACAACCGCTTGGAGGTGCGCATCACCACATGGCGGATGTAACGATGCAGTATTTAATCAATATAAAACGGCGGCTCGGTAGCGGGCGTAGTCGACTGGCTGAGATAAAAACGGCGTCGACCAGCCGCACCGAGCGCGCCCAACTGCTGTTGATCACTGCGCTCGCGTTGGCAGTGATTCTGGTGACTGTCGCCCTGCTTTTGAACGCCGCCATCTTCACCGAGAACGTCGCCACCCGCGATACAACCGCTGACGGTCCTGAGGCCATCGAACTTCGCGGCGAGGTGGTTCAAGGAATCAGCGAGCTAATCGAGACGGAGAACCACGAAGGGAGTGGGAGTCTAACTGCTGTCGAAGAGGACATTGACGCGATGGCACCGATGGTCGACCGCGAGCGCGCTCGTGAGGGGACGGTTGGGACGCTCAGCCATGATCCGAACGACATCGAGAGCGGCACACTGCTCAGATACAACGAGACCGATGGCGACGCCAGAGCGTTCAGTGAGGCCGGCTCCAACAACTGGACGCTCGTCGACGACTTGGGTTCGGCTCGGGCGTTCACCGTGGCAATCGAACCGAACAGACTCAACGCGACGACAGCTGAATCGAGCGGCGATGTCTTCGGCATTCGGTTTAGTAATGCCACCGAAGACGACGAAACACTACACATCTACGAGGACGATAATAAGGAAAACCACCTGGCTGTTGCTCGTGCCGTCGACGGTGAGACGCCCGAACGACTGTGTGGGATAGAACATGGTGGTGCGAGTGTCGACATCGATATCACCGGCGACCGGCTCTCGACTGATGAGTCGGTAGTCGACTGTCACCGTAGTCTGTGGCCCGACTACGACCCTGACAGGATCGAATTCGTCAACATCGACGAAGAGGAGGGAACTGCTTCAGTGACCGTCGATGAGGGCACCGACTGGGCGGCTGCGGTAACCGACACCGAGGCCGTCTACTCGGCGACCGTCGACATCAGCTACCAGACCACGGATCTCACCTTTGAGACGACGGCGCGAATCGCGCCGGGAGAGCCATGATGCGTCGACTCCGCGCCGACCGCCGGGCTGTGTCGGTAACCGTCGGCTACATACTCATGTTGAGCGTCGCCGCGCTGCTGCTCGGCGTTGTACTAACTGGGGCGGGTGGGCTGATGGAGACCCAATCCCAGCAGGTGATTAGTGATGAACTAACCGTTGTCGGCAACCAGTTA
>PWFE01000094.1 GCA_003554115.1 Haloferacaceae archaeon
CGACACTAGCGGATCGACGTTCTACCTCGCTGCGTGGGAGTCGGACGATCCCGAGATCGTTCGCGATCGACTCGACCGGATCAGTTCCACAGCAGAAGAGCTCATCGACGTGCTCGAAGACAGCGTCTGAATCCTTAACCAACACTCGGTTCTACGCCCCCTAATTTCGTTGGTTAAGTCTGCTCGTCTCCGCCGTCCGCAGCAGTCGCAAGGCTAAAGCAGGCCCGTGTTTATACTCTATGTAAGAAACGCAGGTATGGGTACCATAGAACAAGCGCAAAATATCCGCCAGGGCCTCTCGACTCGAGAAAGTCGACTCCTTGCACGACTCGCTGGGGCGGGTCACCAGATCATCTCCGTCGACGACATCGAGACGACGCTGGAGGTCCCCCCAAACACCGCCCGCGAGATCGCCTCCCGGCTCACCAAGAAGGGCTGGCTCGGTCGGCTCTTCCCGGGCACGTATCTCATCATTCCACTCACAGCCGGCGAGGAGGCCGTGTACACAACCCACGAGTACCTCATCGCCGCCCACGTCGCCGAGCCGATGTACATCGGCTACTACAGCGCCCTCAGCCACCACGGACTGACCGAACAGGTCCCCCGGACGGTGTACGTCGTCACGCCGACCCGAGCGCAAAGCCGGGAGATCCACGGCGTCCCGTACCGCGTCACGACAGTCACCGAGCGGAAATTCTTCGGTTTTGAGCCGACATCGATCGAGGGTACGACCGTTCAGGTCAGCGACCTGGAGAAGACGCTGGTCGACTGTGCGGACCACCCCGAGTTCTGTGGTGGCCTTCGAGAACTCGCAACCGCGATGCGTACTGCCAACGAACGGGGTTGCGACTGGGACACGGTCAGCGAGTACCTCGAGCGCCTCGACAACGGCGCGGCGACCAAGCGGATCGTCTACCTCGCCGACCAGCTCGGCATCGACCTCCCCGCCCGCGAGGACCTCGTCGCGTCGTTCACGAGTGGCTACTCGCTGTTGGACCCGACGCGGCCCGACACCGGATCGACCGACAGTACGTACCGCCTCCGAATCAACGTCGAGCCAGCCATGCTGGAGCCCACGGAGTCCTGACCTAGGTACGAAGTCGGCGTACCTTCTCTGCAGCGTCGAGAACGGTGCTGTTCAACGACGAACTATGTGTTTGTGCCACCATCGACGGCGTCGAGATCGGGCTCGTCGAATTCGAGGGCTTCCGCGACGGCATCCGGAAGCTCCGGGCGAGGGGCCGATTCGTGGCGCTCGATTTTCTCGGTCTTGCGCGTGTTTTCGTAGAGGGCACGTGCGACCGGAAGCCCACGGAGATACTTGTAGTCGTGGAGGACCTCGACCCCCCGCTCTGTGAATCCGTAGAACTGGGCGGGGAGATCACGTTTCCCCTCGCTTGGTTCGTACGTGTAGCGTGCGAGGAGCCCGGCGTCGATCAACGTCTCCAACTGGTCTTTGATGGCCGCCTGGCTCTTCCCGGTCATATACTCGAGTTCGGCGAGCGACATTAGATGGGCGGGATGGCCCAGCAGCTCCTGGATGATGAGATGGCGCGTATCCTGGGACAGCAGCTTGAACAGCCGCTGCTGTTCCGCGAACGGCCCTGCATCGGCCGCGCCCGTGTCGGTTTCGCTCATACGTGCTGGTACGAGATAGGACGCTATAACAGTTAGGGTTGTACAAGTTGGTTAAAACGAGAAAAACCAAAGTGATTCAGAAGGGATAAGGTGGTGTGGTTTGAATCGGCAGCTAATGACCGACCCAAGCCCGCCGCCGGACGCTGGGGAGATTATGACCGTTGTTCACGAGGCCGTCGGGGGCATCGAAGTTGAGCCTGCAGAGAAACGGGAAATCTGGCGGTTCACCCAGCGTGAATTGCCGTATCTCTGGAGTCAGCGGACATCGTATTTCATCTTGGGGAGCTATCGCGACCCCTATATCCGCCGGCTTCGCGCCGTCCAGAACGAACTCACGAAGCAGCTCGGTGCCTATCCGTTCATCATGGGTGATCTCCTCGAACTTCCGACTGACCGCCTCAATACGTTCGATATCATGTTTTCGTTGCTCGCGACGTACAGCGACTACATCGTTGGGGTCTTCGAGAAGGAGAGTGGTGGGGAGGCGCCTGAATTGGGCGAGATCGATGACCCGCCGTATTTCGACAAGTCGTACGTGTTCCCACGTGATTACGCGTGGGTGACTGACGAGAACCTTGACTCGCCACAGCACGTCATTCAGGCCGCCCTTGAGATAGCGTTCACAGACGATTTGTCGGCGGATGAAGTCCAAGCAAACGTCGAGTCGCTCGTTGATCGCGCCCAAGAGAGCGGTCTCGACATCGACGAACAGGAGGTGTGGGATGTGATCGACGAGCGGGCAGATGAGGACGAAGAGCCGGCAACGTACAGTTGGGTCCATCTCAACAAGTTCCGCAAATTCGAACTCCACGAACGGTGCTTCCCGTGGACGACAGAGGACGAACTTCGAACTGAGGTTGACGAACTTCCGTCCCCGACACCACGTCCGGAGTGGGAAGAGCGTGAGGACCAGTGAATTGTCCTGTCCTACTCGCTTGGCGGTACACTCATCATAGTGAGCCGGCTCGGTAGTTTACTCTCGGATAAACTACTTTACTATGCCCGGTCGAATACATCGTTATGGAGGCTGGTTCGGGTGTCGGTGACGACACGACACCACGGGAAGTCATCCACTTCATTACACAGCAGACACGGTTTTCGCTTATCAGCGATATTCTCGCTCACCCTCAACAGCTCCCATCGATGTACGAACTCGAGGAGCTCAATCCCAGTGTGAGCGATGCGACCGTCTACAAGCACATCCAGAAGCTGATCGACGCCGGCATCGTCACGGAGGTCGCTTTGGACGACGACCAGCGCCGGCAGGGGTATCCCTGGAAGTTCTACGGCCTCACCGAAGACGGCCGCGAGTTCCTGGAGACGCACAATCTGCTTGCCGCGGAGGAGACACTTCAGCAGATCTACGACACCATCGCCGATAAGCCCGAGAAGATGGTCAAGTACGAGAACGCGCCCCGTCCAGATTAGGAGTGGTTGTCAGAGAATAGGGAGCGATAGTCTGCCGTTATTCCCGGAGGTTAGCCTGACTGACCGACTTCACGGACGTAGCCGCTCCGCTCAAGATCAAATTCTTCGGCTACGAGTCGAGGCTCATCGAGGACAGCGCCGTGAACGTCGCAGATGTGGAAAAGACGACCGTTGACTGTACCGACCATCTCGAACTCTGTGGTGGCATCCGAGAACTCGTACAGGCGATAATTGTCGCGGAGGATCGAGACTATTCGTGGGCGACGGTCGTTGAGTGCCTCCAGCGACCCGACAACGGCGCTGCGACCAAGCGGATCGTCTACCTCGCCGACCAGCTCGGCATTGACCTCCCGGAGCGTGAGACGCTCCTCAAGTCATTCACAAGCGGGTATCCGCTTCTCGACCCAACGCGAAGCGAACAGGGACGCTAGGACAGTGAGTATCATCTCCGAATCAACGTCGACTGGGAGAGACTCGATTCGATGGAATCCTGATGCCAGGTCGGTCCGAAAGGTAGCGTGAATTAAGATGCTCCTCCAAGTACAGCGAATCAGGTAGATGGGTCACGTCTATTATCACCATCCGGGCGACAATCAGTTCTCTCTTGATTTTGTCCACGAGGCTCCATCAGAGATCGTTGCCAGGATTGTCGAGTACGACGATGACGTGGCGGTGAAGGTTCGCAGGTACGATCTTGACAGCGAGTTTTTCGGTATCTATACCTCCCGCGTCGGTGGTGGGGACGTCGGCGATCTCGAATTCGATTTTGGCGAGGCACTCTCTGAGATGGGTGCTGATAACGGTACCATCGTTGCCCGGCTCCTCGAGATCTATCAAGCGCTCATAGCCCAGAACGAGGAAGAAGAAGGAGTTCCTGTTGAAGCGTACAAGAACATCGACATCGATGCACTCCCAGACGCGCTCAACCGGGTGTCGTGGGAGGGCGACGCGACTGATGTTGCAGGCCGTCTCGCCTCAAATCTCATTCTCAAACACGCGCTTCCGAATGCCAACCATCGGACTGCTGTTGCCCTGGTTCAGTTCTACCTCCGTCGGATTGCTCCCGATTTCTCGATGCCAGAGACCTCCGTGGAAATCGACTCAGAGACATACGACTGGCGGGAGTGGGTAAACGAATATATTAATGAGTCAAAGCGTCTCTTAACGGTTCGTCGGAAGAATGTGCTACTCAAACATCTCTCTGACTTCGGAGCGACAACGCTTGAGCGGAAACACGAGGTCCAGATCGACCTGACGGCATACGAGCTGGATATGTATCCCGCAGAAGCGAAAACAGTCTACGCAACAGCGCACGAGGAGCTCTGGATCGAATTCGTCGAAGAAGCGGTTGAGCGCACCGACAATCCCGAGCTAATGGAAACTCCTGGACTATCTAAGGCGGAGTTCGCAGAGAAAATTCGGACTCTCGAGTAAGCGGCGTGCGCTAGTCTTGGAGCGTCGCGACCGTGCGGCCGGTTTCTTCGGCCTCTTCGCTCCGCGACATCCCGTATGTTGCGAGAGCCTCTTCAACCGCGTCGTCCAGACTCATTGGTCAGGCAAATCTTGGCTCTGCCAACGAATAAAGTCTCGCACGATTTGCGTTTATCATTGCATCGGCCAACTCGCCAACCGTGCAGGACCGATCCCGCAAACAGTCGATAACCCGTAGCACCGTCCACTCGCATAGATTCCCATCTCTCCGATGTATTCATAATCATATCGGGTAGAGTGGAATACAGACTCTTGGCGCACAGATCGAGTCGTCAAATAGTGAGACAGTTGTGCAACCGTATTTTGGAGAGGCAATTCGATCTGCGAGTCCGAACTACTCGGGAGGCGACGTGAACAGGCGCCGATACTCGTCAAGCCACTCGATCTCGTGGTACGTCACGTCGTTCTGAATGTCGTATTCAAGCGGGAGTGGATCCGAACGGTGGGTCGTGAACGTGAGGTTGATTTCGACACAGGGCCCATGCTCTGAGACGCACTCGAAGCCATCGTCAACGGGGTATACAACGCTAAACCAGCGAATCTGGAACCCAAAGTGGTCACACACATCTCTGACGACGGCAGCATCGCAATAGGGCGTGTGGACCCACAGTTCCCCGCCAGCGTACGCCTGATCCTTGACGCACCAGACTGCATCGAGGGAGCGGAGAAACTCCGCAGCGCGATTGTAGTGCGCTTCAGTCAGGCGATCCCACCAGTGGTACTCCTCGACGTCGTCAACGAGGAGCTGGAGGCAATCTCCACACACATCATACGCCCGCTCACCAAGGGAGACTTCGTGGAGTTTGTCGTACTGGGTGGTGTCACATGCATCGCACGGCGGGGAAGCACCACTGCACTGGCATCCGGAGGATGATCGCTGTTCGGTAGGGTTGGAACACCTGCTGTTTGCACTCCCTGGCTTCTGAGATTCGTTTGAGTCGGTATTCTCGGTCATTGGTATCTAACCGAGAACCGTCAGTCACGCCGTGTGACTGGGCTCCCGGCTAGAACCGAACCAACGGTCGGCCACTCATCTATCGCCACAGAGAGCAGGTTGGTGTAAATAGTTTCTGTGGGTCCAACCGAGAACACCGGCCAGCGTCCGGCTATCGACGACAGCCAATGCTAGGACATTAAACGTCGTGTGCAACCGCATCTTGGAGTGTGACTGGCGTGTCTGTGGGTAACACACCCTAACTAATTTTAATACAATTGCCACGATATTCCAGGTTGACGTCCGATACACCCCTCAAACCGAGAGAGTTCAACACGATGATCATCACTCGCCTCACCCCGCGGCGTGCTCGTTCTCGCTTAGCCGCGGGTCCCGTGTTCGGCGAGTGCCTACAAGATCAGCGTGCGAAGAGCCCGGGCGCAAACCGCCGGATCCACGTCGACTTCGAATACGAGAGTTCGACGCAATCCGGCGACGTCCGGACACTCTCACCCGCATAACTCGGCCCCCATACGGACTACCCGTCAGGGGTCGGGGAACACGGGATTGCCGCCTGCCTGTGCCCAGTACTCGCTCAGGACACAGCCTGATGCGAGTGCAGGATGCCAGGCTCGCGGCTGCTTGATTTCCGTTCGTCCCGATACAGGAGCGAGCGGACTCCGTCCGCGCTGAGCGTACGGAACTCGTTAGCCAACAGCCCCGCAGCGAGAGCTGCGGCTACGTCGAGCCCCGGAGTCTCCGCTGGCGAGGGACGCCGGACTTTGAATCCGGAGGTCGCCGGTTCGATTCCGGCCGGGGCGACATGCCGACGTGGTGTAATCCGGCGAGCATACGGCCCTGTCACGGCCGTGATCCGGGTTCAAATCCCGGCGTCGGCGTGGATGCGTGGCGTGGCCACGTGGGGATACCCATCGAGGTAGGCAGCCCGTTGGTGCGATCAGCTGGATCGTTCCGACGATGCTGGGCCCAGCAGGGTCTGCAACCTACATGAGCCGGTGTGGTATTCCCGGGAACACCCGAAGTACGCCCCCGCGATGAGACGCGCAACCACGACTACTCGGTCGCGGTTGCGCAGTTGGAAAGTCGTACAGATAGATAATCACTGCCGAACGCTCGGCAGTCCAGTGAACCGATGGTCCAGCGGATGACGATCTGTGCCTTGGACGCACAGGACCGAGGTTCGAATCCTCGTCGGCTCACTGTGCCGTGACTGGGTATTGGGGGAACCCAGCGGCCTGCTATGCCGTGGCCGTCTGCTATCGGTCTCCCGGTTCGAATCCGGGTCGCGGCGTCATGACAACGAATGTCTGCCCTACCTGCGAGGAGGAAGCGTTCCGTCACGTCCCGCTCGGTGAAACAACGTCTATCGACACGATTGGA
>PWFE01000080.1 GCA_003554115.1 Haloferacaceae archaeon
CCATCAATAAGACCCGATCCAGATCCTGTATCGCTAAAAAGCTCTATTACTGCCTCAACGTCAAGGTAAAAGTCCAACATCGGAAGGCTATTCATATCAACTTGTTTGTGCCTAGCCGTAGTTTCACATACTGAATGAACAAGTGAGTCTAACGATGATTGATCAAACGTTCCGTGAGATGTTCTTACAGGAGATCCAGACATAACCTAGATAAGTGGTAAAAATTGATAGACTAGTTCACGCACATGTGCGCAAAGAAAATATAGTACCAGACATATACGGTTACGCGATCAAATCCAGATTTGCGAGACTGCGAGCACGAGTCGGTCGACGAAGGGATCGATCCGAATGAGAGAGAACGATGGCGTGAGGTCAAGTACGATTGGTGATATAACCGGCACACGCGTGAACTGATTATAGACGTACTCTACAAGGAACAGGACTCGTGAAATTGGAGGGTATCACTACCGGCGTCCATATCCACCCGACCGCCGCTGCGACTATTCTATAAGAAATACTCGATGACTGGCACCCGCCCGTCGAGTTCGATCCGGACGACAATGAAGCCTGCACCGAGGAGTATGAAAACGAGCCCCGTCATCGGATCAACGAACAGGCGGCGGAGTCCACCAATTTCGAAGATGAACCCGACGAATCCGAACGGACCCGCTGCTGCGACAGCGAAGAGGAGACCGCCTATCGTGATGAGGGCAGGGTATGCTTGGACGAACACTAAGAGAGCGTTTACCGACGTGTCGTCTGGAGTGGCGGGTGATTCGGCCATCGCTTCACTAACGAGGGCGAACGCACCGACGATGATGGAGACGGCGAGGCCTTCAAAATTACCAGCCACGCGTTGGTTGTAGTCTTGAGCGATGGACATTCCTGTTTTTCTACAATTTCTGGCTCATTGAATCCCGGGGTAGATAAAATCCGGGCCTGTCGGTGCCATTGGAAGTGGGAGCACTATGTAGTTTGCTGATGAGATGATCAACTACATCGGATAGAAAGTAGAATGGCAAATTATGTTTGATAGTAGTTTTAACTATTTATTTGGCAAGTATCGGCGTCTCTGTCTGAGTTTTTCGCGCTCTGGTCGCTGATCGTAGTGTCTATCAAGTACTTTCTCACTAGCATCCATCCGATCGCTAACAATGGCTTCCGGTGTATCTGATTGTAGATGGTAAGTGATTGCTCCACGTCGAATAGGATGAGGACTTATTGAGGAAGGACATTTGTGAGCTTGAGATGTTGGCACTGCCACGCACTCATTGATGTCACGATCATGAGGACAATGGTCTGAATATACGCATGGCCGTGTATATTGATACACAATGGTTCGTCCACGGTTCCGACTCAAACGGCCAATTTTGGTTTCAAAGAGTGGCTCACGACCATAGTCGTCTTTGCCTCTGGGATGATTCACAGAAAGCCAATCATCCAGAGTATCACATACTGAATCACTCAGAGCAACGAGCCGTTCACTCTTTTTTCCATTCTTGAGGGAGGTGCCTTCCTCGGGACGGTGAACGAGATTGAGATATTTTTCGTCATTATTGTAATCGTCAATGTCAAGTCCTGTAGCGGCTCCGATACGAAGCCCTGTATGCCAGAGGACTTCGATCAAAACGTGTTCTAAACTTGCATACCGATACTGTTCAAGAAAATCAAGAATGTTCTGTGCTCGATTAGCATCAAGCAATTCGCTTCGAGCATCGTCGGCAGTCGTTGTTGGAAGAATGATTTTTTCGTCAAGTCCTGATTGGACGGCATCAATCGTTGCACAGAAGCGGAGGAACATTCGAAGCGTTGCCAATTGTCCCTTCATTGTAGCAGTTGCGAGCCCATCTTCATTTCTACGTTTGATGCGAAAACGATAAATATCACGACCACTGAATTTATTGAGATTCTCTATGTCATCTTGTTCGCACCATTGGACGAACTGCTTGAGGCGATATCGGTGAGACTGAAGAGTTGCTTCCGCGAGTTCGTGACTACGTTCTTTCAGGTACATTTCCATTGCGTCATCTGGACTGAGTGGGTCAAGATCGTCTGTCATATCTTTCTCATAGAAGTCCCGAAATCACGATTTCTAAACCCGCGTCTGAAGCGCTATGATGTCCGATATCAGGTGGCTGAGAGCCCTGTAATTTCTGGATGCGCCCCGACAGGGCCCATTTCTCTCGACGAACGAAGTGAGGAGTGTGAAATGGGCCCAGGATTTGAAGCAGGGAGCGAACGCAGTGAGCGACCGAGGTTCAAATCCGACAGGGCCAGTCTAGCTGACTAACCGAGACTTTTTGCAGGGAGTATCGACACTGACACTCAGTACTTGTACTCACTCGACTCCAGGCCCAGCGCGTCGTAAAACGCCTGATCGATCTCGTTCCGCTTCGCAACCCACGCTGCAAACCCGTCTCGGGTCTCGGGATACTGCTCGTAGTGCGCTTGGTATTTTTCGACGAACTTGCGTGTGGTCGCAAGCCCACTGACTGCCGCGCCCAACTCACCCATGCTCACGCCGAGTTCCTCAAAGCTCCCGCGGCGGAACTCGCTGACGAAGTTTCGAAACACCCCACTGGCGACCTGCAGTTTGCTCCCAAGTGAGTCGACTTCTTTGCTCGTGCCCACAATCTCCCGAAGCTCTTTTTCGGGCAGCAGCGCGATCAGCGCGCGAAGCATGTTCGGCTCCAGTTTGCTTGCGGCGACGTTGTAGGCGTCCCACGCCGCCAGTTTTGCGGCTTCGCCGTGTTCGAGATACAGCCAGCGGTTGTGCTCCCAGAGGCCGTCCTCCGAGACATCCCCTGCCTCCACAGCCAGCGCCGCGGCCCGGCCGGCGGAGTACCCCGAGTACGCCGCCCCGCGAATCCCTTTACCGGTGATCGGATGGGTCGTGCCCGCCGCACCGCCAGCAGTCACATAGCCCGGTGCAACCATCGAATCGAGCGGTCGACGCAGTGCGATGGCCGATCCCAGTTTGTTGCCACGCTCGAACCGCTCGGCGACGTTCGCACCTTGATACTCCGGTCGGTCTTCGATATCCCGGCGCAGGCGATCCGCCAGTGGGATCGGATCTTTGTTCATCTGGAAGCCGAGTCCGACATTGATCTGCGTCGGCGTGCGGGGGAAATACCAGATGTAGCCCATCTCTTCGAGCGGTTTGCCGATTATGGCGTTGTGATACTCAACGGGCTCGGCTGTCTCGATGACTTCGCGGTACGCCGAGCCGAAATGCGTGTAGTGCGGCACCTCGAACGTCGACTCGCCTTCGGTGTCGAGCGCCTCGAAATCGATCATATCCTGAATGATCGATTGGGCGCCCGCGGTGTCGACCAACACCTGCGATTCATAGGTAACTGGCTCACCATCGCGGATCGCTTTGACTCCGGTCACGCGGCCGTTCTGGGTGACCTCATTGACGACCGTATCGAAATGCTGCTCAACCCCGAGGGCGGCCGTCTGTTCGAGCAGTCGCTGGCCGAACTCATATCGATCAATAACGTTGCTGCCCGTACTGTACGGCAGCACTTTCCGCACATCGAGTTCTTCGTCCCAGTATTCGATCTGGTCGATGTTCAAATTCATGAGGACGCGCTCGTCGTCCGCGATGGCGTCCATATCAATTGGCCCCGGATACTTTTCGGGATCGCGCGGGCTTTTGATCGCATCGCCACAGGCGATAAAGCCGCCTTCCTCCTGCGGTTTTCGATCCAATTGAACGACTGATGCTCCCTCGGCTGCCGCTGTCGCTGCCGCGAAACAGCCGGAGATCCCACCCCCGACAACGACCACATCGTACTGGTTAGACCCCATTTGCTACTGTGTACGCTTCGAAGATGAGGAACGTAACTCTTGCTTTTATCGAAGGACACGTTTCCGTGCTACTGGCAACTCCTTGATCTTTGGTCGTCGACGAGTCCGAACAGCCGAGATACCCAACAGGATCCAAGTGTTAGACTATTGTGCCCTTGGATATAATATTCATCACTCACAACTATGTTGTATGGGACTCGGAAAACACACGCTTAACGGACTCGTCTCGCTTGCAATCAGCGTCGCTGTCACCGTCTACTTCGCCGAGGATGGCGACACCTACAGCCTCTCGGAGGTCGCCTTCTCGGTGGCGATCTCGGCGTTCCTTTCGGGCTTTTTCACGAGCTACTTCGCCAAAGACGACTAATCCAGCGACGCCTCGACTGATTTGTCGACCGCGTCGTCGAACCGCAACAAGCCTGCGGCAAGGCGTTTGATTCGCGTCGCGGCGGCTGCGGTCTCACCCTCGGTCGAGTCGCCGAGTTCGTCTGCGAGGTCGACGATCTCACTCAAATCCTGCTGTCGCTGAATCTCACCGGTGACATCGGTGTAGATCGCAAACCCTCGGTTGTCGCCGGTTGGAATCCCGCGGTACAGAAACGTCTTTTCGCCGTCGGTCGTCGTCCGCTCGACAAACGCGACGTTCGTCCGGCCGTCGACGGTCCGTTCGTCGAACTGCTGGGCTTCGGCCTGTTTGTCTGCCGGGACGATCAACTCGTTGAGCGGCAGCCCGATCACCCGCTTCATATCGGGGCTGAAGATGTCGCGAAACGCGTGGTTTGCGTCGACGATTATCGGCTCACCATTATCTATCTCGAATTCGACGACCGCATCATCGAGTTCGTGCAACACCCTGCCGAACTGCGTCGTCAGCTGCTGGCTTTCGGTACTCACTGCGTTTCAGCCCCCTCGTAACTGTGGGTCGACCCAGCGAGTGGTCGACTGTGTGGTATGCAGTACAGCACGGGACTCGTCTGAGTGACTGAACGTACACATATGGTCTAGTTTCCTATCTACAATTAACTCACCAGAGGGTAAAAGCCTTTATTCACGAACGTTAAACGAGTATCAGTGCCTATACTACAAAATTGTGGTGGCGGCAGTGGTCGACTGTTCGCCAGCCGTCGTCCAGCTGGCGAGCCACGGCCGATCAGTCGACCAGCGTCCAGACCGGTCAGTCGACCAATGCGTCGGCGACTTTCTCGATCGGATGTGGCGGTTTGCCGTACTGCTTTTCGTAGTCGGCCAGCTGCGAGCGACAGGAGGTGCCGGGCGCGACGACTTCCCGGGCTGGCGAGGCCTCGACGGCATCGAACAGTAGCCGCCCGATGGCTTGACTCATCGAGTAGTGTTCGGCCTCGTAGCCAAACGAGCCGGCCATGCCACAGCAGGTTGTATCCAGCACGTCGACCTCGTAGCCGGTCCGTCGGAGCACACCAACCGCATGGTGGTCTCGACTCGCCGCTGTTTGGTGGCAGTGGCCGTGGTACGAGACCGTCTCGCCGCCGTCGGCGTCCATCTGCTCGTCAAGCCGGAACGTGTCGATGTACTCCATGATGCTGTAGGTGTTGGCCGCGACGGCTTCAACATCGTCGCCAGCCAGCAAGTCGAGATAGTCCATCTGGTACATCACCGAATCCGACGGTTCGACGCTGACGATATCCCACCCCTCGTCGATTCGTGGGGCAAGCGCCTCAACGTTCGCCTTGGCAGTCGCCCGCGAGTGGTCGACCATCGCCTTCGAGTGAGCCGGCCTGCCGCTGTCGGTCACCTCCTCGGAGACCTCGACGTAGACGCCGGCAGCCTCCAGGGTGCGAACGGCGGCTTTCCCGACCTCCGGTTGGGTGTAGTTGGTGTATGGATCGGCGAGCACCAGCGCCTTGCGGTCGGCTTCGGCCTCGCTGACTGCGGGTGTCCGTGCGTTGTCCCACTTCTGGAGCGTGTTGCGTTTGAACGTCGGCAGCTCGCGTTCGCGGGCGATGCCGAGGGTTTTCTCCATCAGCAGGCTGCTGCCGGGGATTTTCGTGGCGACGTTCGAGATCGGTGCGAACGTACTGCCCAAGCTGTACAGCGTCTCGACGTTCGCGAACAGTTTATCGCGGAACGGAATCCCTTCGCGCTGGTGGTACTCGTGTTTGACTTCGGTTTTGAGTTTGGCGAGGTCGACGCCGCTCGGGCAGTCGCGCTTGCAGCCCTTACAGCCGATACAGAGATCAAGCACCTCGTGGATAAACTCGTCGTCGAAGACGTCGTCGGGCAAATCGCCGCTCATCGACCGCCGGAGCATGTTGGCTCGCCCACGGGTCGAGGTGATCTCCTCGTTTTCGGTCGCTCGGTAGGTTGGACACATAATCGATCCCGTGGTATCCTGATGGCCCTCACAGCCCGCACAGCCGTGACAGAGTTCGGCCATCCCCTGGAAACCGTTCTCGTTGGCCCACTGGAGATCCGGTTCGAAACCGGCATCGAACTCATACTCGGAGTCGTATCGGAGGTTCTCGGTTGGATCGAAATCCCCACAGACGTTACCAGGGTTCAGCAAGCCCTGTGGATCGAAGGCGGCCTTCAGCTCTTTGAATGCCTCCCAGATCTCGTCGCCGTACAGCTTTTTGTTCCAGGTCGTCCGGGCCCGTCCGTCGCCGTGTTCGCCCGAGACCGAGCCGCCGTACTCGATAACGAGATCCGTAATGGCATCCGAGATCTCGAACATCGTCTCGACGCCGTCGGCGGCTTTGAGATTCAAGAGTGGTCGAATGTGCAGCACGCCCGGCCCCGCGTGAGCGTAGTAGGAGGCGAACGTGTCGTGTTCGTCGAACAGCTCTTGGATGTCAGCAACGTACTCCGGAAGGTTCTCGGCGGGCACAGCAGTGTCTTCGACGAACGGCCAGTGTTTGTCGTCGCCCGTCCGCGAAAGCAGAATCGGGAGGCCTGCTTTCCGCATCTTCCAGAACTTGGCCTGTCGGTCCGGATCGTAGGCCTCCAAGGCGTCGGTGGCGTGAATCCCGGCGTCGACGGTTACCGCGTCGTCGCTGGCCTCAACCTCGGGTTCATAACTCGGCAG
>PWFE01000015.1 GCA_003554115.1 Haloferacaceae archaeon
GGCGGTCGCGTTGACCACGGCGTAAGCCGATTCGGTAAACTCGTGGGCTTCGGCCTCGCCATCGATCAGATCAAGTGTCGTGTAGGCGGTGACTGACAGAATTCGGTCAGACATTATGACGGGTAATCGACCGGCGGGCTCTTGAGCTTTTAGTGTGCTGGGTGCCGACAAGCCAGTAATGGATGTGAATCGCCCAGCCATCGACGCCTGTTTGCGAGCCGTGGGAAACGAGCTACCGGAGTCGACTGAATGGACACTTACCGAGACGACCGAGGGCTATCGGCTCACACTGGTCGACAGAACGCTTACGATCACCGCGCTTGACGGGCCCGGAGAGACGAGCCATTGGGTGCTCGCATGCTCGGTCGACGGCGAGACCGTGAGCAAGTTCGGGCCGTACACCGCGGTCGACGCACTTTCCGAACAGCTTCGAGTCGTTGTGACGAGCGAGAACTTTTATACGCTGTGTTGTGACGGCTCGCCGGAGTAGTCTCTCGCTGCAGACGGTGATGCAACTGGTCGACTACAAACCCTGAGGCCGTTGTCACTGCGGTCCTGTCGGTCTATATCCAGGGCTACAGCGTGTAGATAAGTCGCTGGCTGTCGGGCCGTCCGCGGACGTCGACACGGTGGATGACTTTTGCCACGTCGACTGTCGGTGGTAGCTGTTCGACCGGTGTAATAACTCGTGCGCGACAGCCCGGCTCGATTTCGACCTGTGAGGGATAACAGCCCGCCCCGAGCTGTGCGGGGTCTAGTGAGATGTGGGACTGTCTGTATGTGTAGCGATCAGTGCCGATGAATTTGGTCTGTCGACTCGACCAGTTGATCGGGATGCGGCCCGTGTTTTCGACATCGAACAGCGCACAGGCACGTGTCGGATTGCCAAGTCGATCTCGGTGGTGTGTGTACACCAGATCGTCGATGCGTACCTGTGGGACGCCGACGAGTGTGGCCCTGACAGCTCCCGTCTCGATAGTGAGCGACTCGTCCGAATGCTGCTGAATCCGGTCGGTGATCCGTCTGTTCGCCGTCTCCGTCCCGGTGGCCCGGTTGGATTTCGTCGAGAGATCTCGCCATCCCACACTGTCGGATGATTTGATCTCGGCTGTCGACCCGTCTGCCCGCTGGCGGTCTACAGCATCCAACTGGTTGAGAAAACGACCCATGCTCAACGGTTAGTTCGGGAGATAATAAAGGCCATGGTAATTGTTGCCAATGAAATACTGCGTTCTCGGGTTCGGTCGTCGACGGTGTCTACTTAACAGTCACACGGAGAATTACAGGACGAGTCTTTCGATCAACCCGCCGTGGTCGGGGTACTCGTCTGCCAGCTCACTCGTGGCGAGTTCGAAGTCCTCAAAGGTGAACCCTGGCGAGACGTCACAGCCGACCAGCGAGTAACCGACCGCACTGTCGGACTCAGAGACGGTTTCGGCAGCGAACCACGTCCCGCTCGGAATCAGTGCCTGAAACTGCTCGACGCCAAGAGTGATCGTCTCAAGCTCTTCAGCAAGCAGGTAGAGGGTAAGCGGATCGCCGCGATAAAAATGCCAGAGTTCGTCGGAGGCAAGCCGATGAAACGCCGAACAGTCGTCGGCTTCGAGCAGGTAGTAGATCGACGAAAGCGTTGGTCGCTGCCCATCGTACTGGTCCGGAAGATGGTCACCGTCGACGACAACATCGGCCGTGTAGGTCTCTGCGTAGTAGCCACCCTCTGGATGTGCCGCAAGATCAAGCCGTTCGATCCAGTCGGCTGAACTGTCCATTACGACTGGCGAACGAAGCCGGGACGCAAGAAGCTACCGACGCCACCCTGATCGGGTGACTCAGCTGGCCGTGTTGGTTCAAGTCTCTATCAGGTATCGAAACGCCTTCAGTACAAGCACCAGCAAAAGCGGAGACTGTTCAACGACAACGACCGTCTCCACTGCGCTTTAGCCCTCCACAGCAAAGCGCAATCGTTGGTACGAAACCCTGCGTAAAAATAGTTCGGCTTGACACATCGCATAATCATAGTATCGGTACGCATACGCGGAGGTTCGATTCGATCGCTCACTCATCGCCGACGAACACCGTCTCCAGTCGGTTGCCACACCGGTCACAGCAGAACATCTGCCATTTTTCGGGGTCTAGTCCACCGACTGTTTGCCGGCGGATGGCCGCATCGTACTCGACGCTCCGGTCGCAGGCCTCACAGTAAAACCCCGTTGGCGTGTTCATATGCGGTCTCTATCTGCAGTAGCACAGACGGAGCTAAAGTCGTTTCCAGCCGCCGGCACGTGTTATATAAGATGGCGAACCGCAGCAAGCGACTCCACGACGTGATCCGCACTACCGTCGTCGGCCGCCGGATCAGTTCGGTCGACGAGTCCCGTCAGAACCAAAACAGTCGTCATGCCGGCACGGTTGCCCATCTCGATGTCAGTTTCTGGATTGTCACCGATTACCAGACAGTCCGCAGGCTCGGCCTGCAGCACATCGAGACTTGCAGTAACTGTTGGTTCGTGTGGTTTTCCACAAATCACGTCCGGCTCGCGGTTCGCGGCATAGCCAATCGCCGCGATCATGGCTCCGGAGCCGGGTTTGAGACCGCTGGCGGTCGGAACGCTACGGTCCTGATTCGTGGCGACGAACGTTGCTCCCGCTTCGAGTGCCTGCAGCCCGGCGGTGAGCGTCTCGAAGTCGAAGCCGGTGTCTTTGCCGACTACGAGAACATCCGTTTCGGCTGGCTCGTCGGTTAGCCTGATGGTGGTTCGACGAAGCTCTTCGGTGAGTGCTGGGCTACCAAGTATCATCACTGTTTGGTCCGGGTACGTCGAACCCACATGGCGTGCGGTCACTGACGCACTCGTCAGAATCTCCGAGACTGCCACTTCGATTCCCAGCGACTCCAGCCGATCCTGACAGGTCTCTTTTGTCTTCGTCGACGAGTTTGTCACGAAGACGATATCGAGACCGGCAGATCGAAGCGCGTCAATCCCCGCGGCCGCACCGGGGATGACGGTTTCAGAGCGGTACACGGTTCCGTCGAGATCGATAATCGCAGCGTCCATTGATTTACCGCGTCTGTTTGCTGCTACTGGAGCGCGATACTAATAGCTCGGTGTACCGCAGACGTGAGGACCACCGTGAAACGGGGCTTTCGTAGGGAGTGGTGCGGCCGAGTTATGCCGTCGCTACACACACAGTAGTCCGTTGCTACCACTCCGCAGCGAATAGTAGGCAGTCCATACGGTCAGTAGTCGACGTGTACTGAAAGCCGTCCTTGTGGCGACTATCGTATGGTCGCCCATCAAATCGCACGTACTGCAAGACGAGAAGTCCCGCACACCACAGCACCTGAACGCTCTGCTCGCAATTGGGGGAAGCTTGACGTTGTCGACAATGGTCAGTAACGAGCCGCTCGAATTTGAATTCGACGACATCGCAGAGACGCCTACCGCCGCCGATCTCGGATACGAAGACAGCGACCTCTCTGCGGTTCTCGATCCACAACAGGACTGTATCGAGTTCAAACCTGCAGACGCAGACGCGTCCGATGAGAGTTGGGTTCGAACGACCACGTCGACTGTCGTGTTTGCTGTCAAGGAGTGGTGCTGAACGTCGCTGGCTGCTGCGGGGCGCGATTCATTATCAAACCCTGCGGCGATCTCCGGCTGTAGCCGTGCCATGCTTGCGTTCCGTGGCATCGCTGGTGTAGTCGACTGTAGCATCGCTGGCGTAGCCGACCCGTGGCGAGTGGTATAAATGAGACACCCACCAAATTAACCCATATCAATCATGGACACAGACGCAAAAACGAACAGACCTGCGATGGTGGCCGCAGGGGTCGTCGGGGCTGCCGCAACAATCGCCGGACAGCGTCTCGTTGACCGGGTTACACGCGGTCGGTTGGGTGGCACCACGGAGTACAACGTTGCGAAAGTCACGGTAGCGGGACCGATTCAGCGCACACGCAGCCGATCCTCACCGCTTTCGGGGCGATCCGCCTGTACGGCCGACGAGATTGTCGAGCAAATCGAGGCGGCCGACGACGACGAGGCTGTCGAAGCCCTACTTGTCGAACTCAACACGCCTGGCGGAGAAGTCTTGCCAAGCGACGATATCCGCCGTGCAGCGTCCGATTTCGACGGCCCGACAATCGCATACGCAACCGATACGTGTGCCTCAGGAGGGTACTGGATCGCCAGCGGCTGTGATGAGTTGTGGGCCAGAGACGCCAGTCTCGTTGGATCGATCGGTGTCGTCGGCTCACGACCTAACGCGGCCGGACTGGCCGACAAACTCGGGCTCTCGTACGAACAGTTTACCGCAGGCGAGTACAAGGATGCGGGCGTTCCGCTCCGCGAAATCGAAGACGACGAACGGGCGTATCTCCAGAGCATCGTCGACGGATACTACGACCAGTTCGTCGAGACCGTCAGCGAGGGCCGTGGGATGGATCCACAAGCCATCCGCGAGACGGAGGCGCGAATCTATCTGGGAAGCGATGCCGAAGCGATCGGCCTCGTCGACGAACTCGGAACGGAAGCCGATGTCGAAGCCCGACTCAGTGAACTACTCAATACCGATGTTGAAACGCGGGATTTCGAACCAACACGGAGCATCACCGAACGACTAAGCCTCGGTGCCGAGCGGGTCGCCTTTGCGGCGGGCAACGGTGCTGCAACCGTCGCGGTCGGCGACGGTCGTGATCTCGACATTACACTCAAATAGCCGCTCGTATGCGTTGACGGGCCACTCGATGCGAGAGCCAAGTCCGTTGTCTCGCTATGTGATCGGGGGCCCTGCTGTGAGATACCGCTCTCGGCTCACCCTGTTCGTTCGTCGACGATGCGCACGAAGTTCTGAAATATTCGACCGGCGGTGACGTCTGCAAACGAGAACTCGGCTTCCTGCCAGTTGAAATCGTCGACGAGTCGCTCGCGGTGGCCAGCAGTGATCTCGGGATGGAACTGAACGGTCCACAGCGGCGCGTTTCTGTGGCGTGTTGCAAACACCTGCGCGTGGGGGGCCGAGGCGATGACCTCCAGTTCGTCAGCAGGCTCCGTCACAACGTCGCCATGAAGCGAAACGACGACTGGCCCGACGCCCTCAAACAGCGGATCGTCGACCATCGTCGCCTCAACGAGCCCTGCGGTCATCCCGACGTGTTCGACCGTTCCACCGAGTGCCGAATGCACGAGTTGATGGCCAAAGCAGATGCCTAGGGTTGGTATCTCTCGGTCGATCAGGTCACGTACGAGTTGTGCTTGCTCGGTGATCCACTCATGACTGTCTGATTCATAGACGCCAGCAGTGCTGCCGGTCAGGACGACGCCGTCTGCTGCATCGAGTGAAATCCGGTCGCCGCCCGCAAAATCGATTTCTTCGGCCGTCGACAGCACAGCTGACACGGCATCACAGTGGTACGCACAGTTCGGGTCGACTTCATTTCGAACGACGAAGATGTTCAGCGACGACAGACGGGTAGGGCGCACGGTGTACACACATTTGCTGATTTTCTGTGTGCATGTAAAAATATGTGTGTTCAGTATTGTGTCTTTAACCACACTGAACACGATTTGTTATGGTTCGAAATCTAGTGCGACCGGAGAGATGGGAAAATGGTCGGACCAAAAGATGAACCCTAAGAAACATTTGCCTATCGATTTTGTGTGCTTTCGTTGTTCTGTACGAACTTCAAAACCCTTCTCACCCGCGAGTGCTTGAGGACAGCTATGCAGTTGCATTGGCACCGCCGTAACCTTCGGCCGAGTCCGAATCCGGCGCTTTCGACCGCGTTCAGCGCGGCAAAACGGACTGACAGTGCGGTAGTCTCGCTGTTCGTGCTGGATGATGCCATTTTGGCACGTGCCGACGCTTTGGGAGTTGCATTCATGCTTGGCTCACTTCATGCGCTTCGAGACTGGTATCGAGACCATGGCAGCGACCTCGTGATACAGCACGGCGATCCAACCGACGTGGTGGGCCGCGTTGCTGAGACAATCGACGCCGAGACAGTCGTCTGGAACAGCGATCACTCACGGCTCGCCCAGGGCCGCGACCGTGCAGTCCAGCAGGCACTTGCTCGCGATGGCGTCGAGTACACTGCTGTCTCGAACGAACAGTCGACTGGGATACCAACCGCAGGTCGACTCGTTTCGGAGCCTGCGGCGTATCTGGTCGACCCAAACGAGTTCGGGATTGAAACCAGGGCAGTACCCCGACTTGCTGAGCTTGCTGAGGCTGAATACGATTCAACCCCACTCATCGCTGGCACCGAATCCGCACGAAAGCGATTAGAGGCACTGTCGAACGGAACCACCTACCGGCGGTGTGACGACGCCACCGAGGTCGACACACAGTACGAGTTGGCACGCCGTTTAGGGTGAGTCGTGTCGACGAAACGCCGGTGAAACACCGATATCCAGACACCGCAAAGAATGATTAGGAGGCAAAACACGGTCCCGTCGTTGGTTTTAGTTTTGGAGAACGTGTTCACTGATTGCCACGCTGGGACTCGAACAGAGGAATATTCCACAAGCGACTCCCAACACGAGCGGAACCCAAGCGACTGCGAGGGGTGTGCTCAGGATGATGCCGATGACGGTGAGATGACGCCGATCAGTCGACGTCAGCGTCCCACAGAGAAGGTTGTCGCTGGCCTAGCCACCGTGTTTTCGATACCAGATGCGCTCACCGACTGGAGACGCCCCCGCAGCGATTTCCAGTCGACGCAAGAACAACGCTTGAACCGCAAGCGTGATGACCAACTCAACCGGCTCGCCGTGTTCGTTGATCACGGTGACGACGCAGTGGCCATCCCGCTGGTCAATGGCATCAACGA